>CAYSWE010000509.1:0-3840 GCA_964434515.1 uncultured Phycisphaerales bacterium
GTGGCTGTTGGCGCGGGTCCGTTCGCCGTGGCCCAGTTGGATCGCGACCTGCGTCTTGGTTCCCACGATGTTCACCTTGCTCGGCAGCGTGATCGAATCGCTGGTTCCCGAGCCGTTTCACTGGCGCGTTGCCGCGCTGGATGCGTGGCTCGGTGGGCGCGCCGTGGCCGCGCTGCTCAGCGCGCCGCCGAGTTGGTTGCTCGATGTCTGCGTTCTTTGCTATGCGGCCTTCTATGTGCTGCCCATAGTCTTGGTGATTGCGGTGCGGAAAAACACTGCCGCGATTGCGCATATCGCCGAACTCATGACTGGTGGTTTCCTCCTGTCTTACTTGGGCTACGTCATCATGCCGACGTTGCCGCCCTACCGCTTCGTCGACTATGACACGCCACTCCGCGGTGACGCCGTGTTCGAGTTCGTCCACACGACGCTCTACGACCTCGAGCCGATTCGCCAGGACTGTATGCCGTCCGGTCACACCATGATGACGCTCTTGTGCGTGTTCCTCGCGTGGAAGCATGCACGGCGACAGCTTTGGTGGCTGCTTCCGGTCGGCGGTTTCCTGATCCTCGGAACGGTTCTGCTGCGCTACCACTGGTTCGTGGATGTGCTTGCCGCCGTGCCGTTTGCGTTGCTTGCGTGCTGGCTGTTCGCCCCCGCAGCGGCGGGGCAGCGTCCCGGGCAGGCGTAGGTTTTTCGGCAAAGTCGCGCCGAAATCGCGAGTTCACGTCCGTTGTCAGTGCGCCGCGGCTTTCGTGGTGACTGGAACTACGAGGGGGGAACCGTGGATGAGGAATGGGCTCGTTGGCGAAGCTGCGCGCGGCGCTACTTTTCGAGGCGGTTGCGCGATCGAGGTCTGGTGGACGAACTCGCGCAGGAGGCCTGCGTGCGCGTCTGGCTCGCGCGGCGGGATGGACGCGTCGGCCAGGTCGACTTGGCGTGGGTCGTCGGTGTCAGCTCCAGGTTGTTTGCCGACCATCAGCGCGATGTGTTCGGCGCGCGGCGGTTCGAGTGCGACGCGCCCTGGACTTGGGATTCGATTGGCATTGTCGCCGAGACGCGCGAAGCGACAGTTCCGATCGAGGGCGAAGCGTATCGGCTGAGCCGGGTACTGCAGGTTCTCGATGAGTGTGTCGGGGACCTGTCGGACTCGTGGCGCTTCCTCGTCGAGGAGCGCATGCACGGGTCCCAAGTGCGCGATATCGCGAAGCGTCATGGGCTGACCGTCGACACGGTCAAGCTGCGACTTTTTCGCGGCAGGAAGAGACTCAGGCAGGCGATGTTGGATCGCCTACAGAAGGAGGATGGTTATGGGGATTGAGAGAGCGATTGTTGGCCGGCACGTTGTGTGTTTGACGGCTTGTTTGATGTTGGCCGGTCTTTCGGTTGGCCAGCGCGGTGTTCGGCAACCGGCCGGGCAGACCGATGCAATGCGCAGTGCGAAGCGAAGTGACGGGACCAAGAGTGAGAAGCGCAAGCGCGCCGCTGCGCGCAAAGAGCTTGCGGCTGCGGGCAAGCTTGCGCGGGTTCCGCGCGGGACGCCGACGGTTGATCGGGCGCGGAGGCTGGAGCAGGCCTTGCGGGGATTCGAGGCGATCGAGCGTCGCTACACCAGCACGCCGAGCGTCGCGGCGATGGCGGCCTTCCGGGAGGGGGAAGTGCTGCGCCGCTTGCGACGAGTCGACGACGCCGTTGCGGCGTTCGAGCGGGCGGCCCGCGTGGATTCGGAGGGGATCGCCGCGCGTGCGCTCGTCGAGGCCGGGCACGCGCTGCGTCGCGCCAAGCAGCCGAGCGATGCGCTGGTTCGCTACCGGGCGTCGGTCGCCAAGCGGGGCGGACGCTATAGCGACACGGCGCGGCTTTGGGTCGCCAAGACTCTGGCGAGCTTGGGACGGATCCCCGACGCGCAGCGCGGCTTGCGTGAGCTGGGCGGTGACACGCATGCCGATGCGCGGACGCGGATCCGGGCGTTCGACGACCTTGCCATGAGCTACGTCAAGTCCAAGGACCTCGACCAGGCCAAGGGCGTCATCCGCTTGGCCGAAGAGAGCCTTGCCGCCGAGACCTCGGCCGATACGCGCAAGTCGAAGGGGCTACGCCGTAGCCTCGAGCACATGCGTGCGCGTAAGAGCATTGCCAAGCTGGAAGCGAAGCTACGTTCGTCCGATCGAAAGTAGGTCGACCCAAGTCTGTGACGGCGCGGGCCAAGCCCCGGTCCGCGCCGTCGCGTTTTTCTGGCCGGGACACGGTAGGATCGCGGGATGCGAACCGTGCCCATTCCGTGCCTCGTCGCGTTGCTATCCTGGACAACTTGTCTACCGGCTGGCGCTCAGGCCAAGGCGCGGGCGCAGAAGATCTACGCGCAGCGGTTGGCGCAGAAGCTCGCCGCACCGTTTCTGAAGCGCGGTGATTGGCTGCTCGACTGGGAGGCAGCCAAGGCCATGGCGGCCAAGAAGCGCAAGCCGATTTTCGCGTTCTTTACGCGCTCGTACGTGCGCTGCCGGCCGTGCGAGCGCGTCGAGGCCGGGCCACTGCGCGATCCCAAGCTGCGCAAGCTTGCCAAGCTGTGCGTGTTGTTCGCGCACATCACGTCGCGCGTGGCCGGCCGGCCCAACGATGGGTTGCTGCGCCAGTTGGTTGCGCGTGACGAGGTCTACCCGACGATTCTGTTCCTCGACTCCTCCGGTTCCGTGCTCTACGAACAACCGCGCGCTCAGCAGTCGATCGACGACTTCGTGGCCAACGCCACCAAGGTGCAGCGCTTGGCGAAGGTTGCCGCCAAGGCCCACAAGAGCAAGGGGGCCGCAGTCGAGCTCTTGGTTACGCGCATCGAGCTCGATCTGATCGGCTACAGCGAAGCCACACGCCAGGCAGCGCGTCTGGTGCATCTCGGGCGCCACGCCAAGGCGAGGCTTGGCGGCGCACTCGCCAACCTCGAGTTTGCCGACTTGCGCAAGCAGCGTCTATCGAAGCGCCGGCTCGGCGCAAGGCTCGTCGGCATGCGCAAGGCCGGGCGGATTCCGACCAGTGCCGACGCGTGGCTGTTCTACTGGTACCTGCTCGACTACGCCGCCCTCGAGCGGGACCCCAAGCTCTTCGCCAGCGCGCTCGATCGTGTCAAGGAACTCAAGAAGCACGATCGCCGCTTCAAGCAGTCGATCCAGGGCCGCGAGCTCGAACTCAGCAAGCTCAAGAAGCGACGCTAGACGGGTTCCTCTTGGCGGCCGTTGCGCGATTTTTCTCAAGCGCGCGAGCCAACGGGAAGAACCGCCGATCGCTGAGAGCGAGATCCACGCCCCGGTCCCCTTGACGATCGGCTTTGTGCCTCGCATCCTGGCCTGGTCGTACCTACGCTCTGTTCGCTCGGCGATAGCCGTCGTCATTCCGCGGTGTTTAGCATGAAGCTTCTCTCGACCGACGATCGTCCGTCCCGGCGTCCCTTGCTTCCGACGCTGAGTTCGAGCATGCCGCTCGCCTCGCTCATCAAGTCGCTCGACGACTGAACGTGCAGGCGCACGATGCCGACGACATAGCACAAGACACGCTCCTGGCTCTGCTCGAGTGCAGAGTCCCGATTGACCACCTTCATTCTTGGCTCCGTCAGGTTGTTCGCGCGAAGGTGTCACGTATGCGGCGAACCGCAGGTCTCGAGCATCGCGCCGACATGGATTGCTTGACCGCTGATCCGCCTGATTGCATGCGAGTGCTGCTGCTGGAATGGCGGCATGCTTTGAATTCGAAACGGCTCGTAATCACCCCGCTTCTCAAGCCGTACTACCGCACACGTGTCGTGTCTCACGCTCTTTGGCACTCGCATCCCAGTGCCAATGGCACGGTTGT
>CAYSWE010000510.1:0-3833 GCA_964434515.1 uncultured Phycisphaerales bacterium
CAATCGCATCCTCGCGAAGAAGATGCTTAGTAGGCTTGGGTGTGCGTCGAGCGAGGCAGAGGACGGCACGATTGGCGTTGATCGAGTGCTCAACGAGGACTTCGACCTCGTGCTCATGGACTGCTCGATGCCCGTGCTCGATGGCCTTGGCGCCTCTCGCATGATTCGCTGCGCCGACAGCCCTCACGCCGGTGTGCCGATCGTTGCCACGACGGCTTATGCCATGTCTGAGGATCGGGACGCCTGTTTGGCGGCCGGCATGAACGGATTCTTGTCGAAGCCTGTGCGGATTCGCGATCTAATCCAAGCCATCGAAGAACTCGGGTTCCGTCCCGTAGCACGCATCTGACGTGACACTGCTGAGGCTCGCTACCAACTCCGTCCGTGGAGCGGAGCGACGCGGGCGCGCACTTCGCGCAGCAGCTCGGCGTCTGGTTTGGAGTCTGCCACACGGACGTTGTTTTCGACTTGCTCGCGGCTGGACATCCCGGAAAGCGTAGACGCGACGCCGCCGAGGTCGAGGGCGAAGCGCAGCGCGACGTCAGCGATGGCGCTACCGCGTTCGGCGCACAAGGCGGCGAGTTCCTGGCCTAGGGCGCGGATCTCGGCCGGCGCGGGGTGCCAGTCCGGAGCGGGGTTGTCGGTCAGGATGCCCATGTGCAGCGGGGAGGCGTTGATGAGTCCGACGCCGTGCTGGTCGCGCAGCACGCCGAGCTCTGGCTCCAGGTTCTCCACCAGCAAGTTGTGGTTGCAGTAGGAGAGAATCGCATCGACCGGAGCCGCGGTTGCGATCTCGCGGAGCACGTCCGGTGGCAGGCCCGAGATGCCGATGCACCTCGCCTTACCCGAGCGCTGCACCGCGCGCATAGCCGGAATCGTCTCTTCGATGATCTGCCTTGCGTCGCCAAACTCGACGTCGTGCACCAAGAAGATGTCGACCCAGTCCGTACGTAGCCGGCCGAGCGATTCGTCGATGCTGGTGCGGACTCGGTCGGCTGAGAAGTCAAAGGCGTCGACGTCGTAGCGGGCGCACTTCGTGGAGAGCACGACCTTATGGCGGCGTCCGACGAGCGCGCGGCCGAGGCGCTCCTCGGCGAGCGTCCTGCCGTAGTACGGCGCGACGTCGAACAACGTGACGCCCAGGTCGATCGCGGCGTGCACGGCTTGTTCCGCCTCGCGCTCTTCGATTGGCCCGTATTCGTTGCCAAGCGTCGCCCCGCCAAAACCGAGCTCCGAGACAAGCAGTCCCGTCTTGCCGAGGGTGTTGGTGTGCATCCGACCGTCAATCCTTGTCGTCGCGAGTCGGGCGTGGCACGGCGAGGCGGACTGCTCTCGGTCGAACCACGACTTCGAATGGGCACTCGCCGAGGGGATCGCCGTCGACCTGCACGGGGCTGTCGGCCTCGGCCTCGACTCGGACACGCGCCGCTTGCAGGTGAACCACGTCGTCTCCCTCGTGGAGCTTGTTGAGCATGCCGAGGACTCCCTGCTTGAGCAACTCGCGACCGTTCTTGGCGCGGAAGCCAATGCAATCGAGCAATCCGTCGTCCGTCCGGATTGGCCCTGGCAGCTTCCACATTCCGCCATACGACGTCACGTTGGTTACGAGCACCTGCTCGAACGGGCCGACGCGGCTACCGTCTTCGAGCACGAACCAGTGTGCAACGGCCTTGTATTGCAGTAGCGCGCCGAAGATGGGCCCGATGTAGCGCAGCTTTCCGAGTGTTCCGCTGCCTCGTTTGGCATGCACCTTGTGGACGATGCGTGCGTCGGCACCGGCACCGACGAAGAGTGCGAACGGCTCGTCGGGCATGTGTGGACGCCGCAGGAGGCCGAGGTCGATGACGCGCGTATGTCGTGCGTCGATCATCTGCGCGGTATCCCGAGGCGACTTCGGAAGGCGCAGCTCGGCGGCGAGAACGTTGGCCGTGCCGGCAGGGAGCACGGCGATGGGCAGGTCGGGGCCTGGCTCTCCGGCGAGCACTTCGCGGACGGTGCCATCACCGCCGATGACCGTGAGCGCTCGCAGTGGCTCGGAGATCGCGCGCACATGTTGCGTGATCTGGCCGGCCGCCGAACTCTGGAATACCTCGACCGGATAGCCGAGTCGACCTAGATCGCGAGCCAAGTAGGGCACGAGCTCGCCAGCAAGGCCGCCTCCGGCCTTGGGGTTTACGACGATCAGGATCGGGGCGTGCTCGTCCGGCATGACGCGAAGAGTAGGACCGCGCTGGAAGCTCGGCAATGATGGCGTACGGTGGGGCGCTCGTAGCAAGCACGAGGAACACGGAAGTCGATGGGGAAGCAGTTCAAGCAGGCGCTGATCGTTGGCGCTTCGTCTGGGATGGGAGCGTCGCTGGCCGCGACGCTCGCCGCGCAGGGTGCCAAGGTCGCGATTGTCGCGCGCCGGGAGGATGCGCTGCGCCAGGTCGCCGAGGGGATCCACACGGCGTGGGGGCCGGATTCCGCGCGGATCTACAAGCATGACGTGACCGACGTCGATGCCATTGCGCCGCTGTTCGCGGATATCGTCCAGGATCTCGGTGGGCTCGATCTCACCTGTTATGCAGCGGGGTACCTGGAGAAGTCGGGGGAGGACGAGTATCCGACCGAGAAGGACCGAAGGACGATCGATGTCGGCCTGACCGGGGCGATCGCGTGGCTGAACGAAGCAGCGACCTACTTCACCAAGCAGAAGCATGGGACGATCGTCGGCATCAGTTCGATCGCTGGGGATCGCGGCCGGCGGGCCTTTCCGGGTTACCACGCAGCGAAGGCGGGGCTCACCGCCTATCTGGAGGCGCTGCGCAATCGCCTCGCGCAACACGGCGTGCAGGTCACGACGATCAAGCCCGGATTCATCGATACGCCGATGACGCGTGGCATGGAAGGCCTCTTCTGGCTCAAGTCCTCTGACGAGGCAGCGCGGATGATTGCGAAATCCGCGGCCAAGGGTCGGCAAACGAGTTACGTTCCCGGTCGCTGGCGCTTCGTCAGTCTCGTGATCCGATCGATCCCTTCGTTCATTTTCCGACGGATGTCGATATAGCTCATCGTGCAACTTTCCAAGCTAGCCAAGGAGCTCGGTAAGACCCCGAGCATCGTTCCTGGATGGGGGCTCTCGACACAGTCGGAGGCCGTCGTCGTGCAGCCGACGTCGGTCGAGGAAGTCGCCGACGTGTTCCGTTTCGCTATGGAGAACCATGTGCCCGTCGGTTTCCGTGGGACGGGTTGTAGCTATGGCGACGCGAGCCAAAACCTGGGTGGGATTGTCGTCGACACGACCAAGTTCAATCGCATCAAGAGTCTGGACCCCGAGACCGGCGTCCTGGTTGCGGAGCCCGGTGTGACGCTGGAGAACATCTGGCGTCGCTCCATTCCCCTGGCCTATTGGCCACCGGTCGTGTCGGGCACGATGTTTCCGACGCTCGGCGGCTTGCTGTCGATGAATATCCACGGCAAGAACAACTGGCGGGCAGGCACGATCGGCAATCACGTCCTCTCGTTCCGCATGCTCACGATGCGGGGGGAGGAGCTGACGTGTTCTCGTGACGAGAACAGCGAGCTGTTCCATGCTGCCATCGGCGGTTTTGGCATGCTCGGCTGCTTCACGGAGATCACGCTGCAGCTCAAGAAGGTTCATTCGGGCTACCTCGATGTCGAGGCGATCGCGACTCCACACCTGCGCGATATGATCTGCTTCTTCGAGCAGAATAAGGATGACTACGACTACCTCGTCGGTTGGATCGATTGCTTCGCGAAGGGGCGGAGCCTCGGGCGTGGTCAGATCCACGCAGCCAACTACTTGGCGGAAGGCGTCGACCCGAACCCCG
>CAYSWE010000511.1:0-3822 GCA_964434515.1 uncultured Phycisphaerales bacterium
GGGGCCATCGTTCACCAGCAGGCGATTGACCGGACTCGATCTAAAGTCGCCGGAGTTGCCGATCACGAGATCCACATCGCCGTCGCCGTCGACGTCACCTGCGGCTATGGCGGCCGTCGACTGGCGATTGCGCGGCAGTTTGCCGCTAGCCAGGCTGAATGTGCCTAGGCCATCGTTCCACAGGAGCTTGTTTTCCCCACCTGCGCAGAAGCCTCGGCACAGCGTTCCTTGGCCCAGAACAAGATCCAGGTCGCCGTCGCCGTCGACGTCAGCGAATTCGATCGCCTGGCTCCACGCCGTGAACGGCAGGCGTTGCTTCGCGTGCTCGGCGAACTGTGTTTGGCCGCGTAGGGACGCAACGTGGAACGGAAGTATCGCGACGAATACACCAACTATCTGCGAGTAGCAAGTGGATCGAGCCATGGAGACCTCGTTTTGGGCTTCTTTGGAACGGGTTGCTTTGGGACGGGATTCTTTGGGACGGAGCCGGGCAACCCTGATCGTGCTCCTCGCGTTGCGATTGCGCAAGCGCCGGCGGGTCAATAGCCGTAGGCCGGGTTGTCGGGGTCGAAGTCCCGGTCCGTGAGGCCGGGATCGAGCTCCAGGTCGGTGAAGGTGTGTCGCTCGATCAGCACCTCGCCTCCGTGGCGCCCGAGGGCATGGAGCTCGAAGTGCACGAGCACTCCCGCATCGTGATCCACGAGGACCAGCAATCGTGAAAAACCAGGGTCTGCGGCTGGTCGATCCTCGATTAGAGCCACGCGGTCACAGCCGCGGCCGTCGACGAGGACACCCTCCTGAAGCCCGATGGTGCAATGCTCGACCGTGTCGCCGTCGCAGACCTCGACGAACCTCTCGAGCAGATTCAGCAGCCCTGCCTCGGTGATCGGATACCGGTTGCCCTGCATGGCTCTCGATCCCTTCGGGTCGAGGCGAACCGTCCCGAGCCAACCGAGGATGCCGGTCGCGTGGGCGAGGATCTTGCCGTCGTTTTGTCCCGCGACGTAGATGGCCTCCTCACCGGCAACCGAGGCGGGTTCGAGAAAACGAATGTGGACGCTGAACGGCTCGTGGCGGATTTCGAGCTTCGCTTTCTGGGTGCCGCCAAGTTCGCCATGCACCCGTTCGCGTTTGTAGACCGTGCAGCGATAACCTTGGATCCGTCGGGTCCTTAGCAGAGCCGCGTGCGCATAGGCTCTGAGTTCCTGGACTGAGATGGAATGTGCGCGCGTGCGCTTTCCGTGGATCAGTCCTTCCGCCTCTCGCTCGAGCCTGGGATCGGGATGCGCGCTGCAACTCAGGAGGAGAAACGCCGGCAGGCAAGTGGAGACGAGACCGTGCTTCATGGGGTCCCTTTGGCGAGCCACTCGAGGTTCCATAGGGCGTGGCCGGCCTCGCGAGCCGCGTCGGCTGGCGCCCGGCCTTCCGCCAGCAGCGCTGTGAGCAGCGACGACAGCGCGCAGCCGGTACCCCGGGGCCGCGGTTCCGGCAGACGTGGGCGATGGAAGGTTCTTTGGCGTTCGTTGTCGAACCAGCAGTCGAACACGTCGTCGTCGGTATCGCTCGCGGTGGGGCTGCGATGCCCGCCTTTGACCAGCACCCCGCTCGCGCCATGGGTCAGCAACGTTTGAGCGGCCGTGGCCTCGTCGGTCTCGTCGGTGAGCCAGGCGAGTTCTGGAACGTTCGGCGTGAGGATCGCACCGAGCGACGAAGCCCGCGTTGCCACGACCTCACGACAGCCCTCGCCGACTTCGAAACCGCCGGCGCTCGGGCCGCGGACCGGGTCGACAACGATGGGGATGCCGGCCTCCGCGAATCGCTCGAGCCACGGCAGCAGCGTATTCCAGGTGCCGACGTCAGCAACGAGCCCGACCTTGACGGCGGCCGGCATACAGCGTTGGGTCAGCAGGGAGAGTGTGTCGTCGATCAACCTGGGTGCGACGGGTTCGGCGCGCTCGAATGTCGTTGGGATCTGCACGGTCCAGCAGGTTGGCACCGCATCCGCGGCGATGCCCCAAGCCTCCAGCGTGCGCAGATCGCGCGCGATCCCGGCGGCGCACGAGGGATCGAATCCCGCAAGGCAAAGCACGCGGTTCATCGAAACAGCGATCCGATCGTGTCGGCACACCGCTCGGCAATCGCATGGCGCTTGAGCTTGAATGTCGGCGTCATACAGCCGTCTTCTTGGGTGAACGGTCGATCGACGATGGCGAACGGGCCCACACGATCGGTTGGGCGGAAGCCCGCGTCGGCGTTCACAAGCCGATCGCATTCGCCACGGATGAGTTCCCGCAGGCGTGCGGTATCGGGGTTGGGGCCAAGCCGGTCGGCGGCGTTGTCCGCATGTGGAACGATCAGTGCGCCGATCTGCTTGCGGTCTTGGCCGAGCAGCATCACCTGCTCTATGTAGGGGCTCGTGCGCAAGCGGCACTCGATCGGCTCGGGCTCGACGTTTTCTCCGCCGGCGAGAACGATGGTGTCCTTGATTCGGCCGGTGATATAGAGCCAGCCATCGTCGTCGATGCGCGCAAGATCGCCGGTGCGGAACCAGCCCTCGTCGCTGAGCACGGCACGTGTGCGCTCCGCGTCGCGGTAGTAGCCGGACATCACCTGGGGGCCGCGCACGAGGAGTTCGCGCCGCTTGTCTGCGGCGTCGCCCTCGATCGGCACGATGCGCACCTCGGTGTCGGCCAGCGGCGGCCCGACCGAACGGACGCGGTTTGCGCGCGGGTTGCGCACGCTGAGGACCGGACTCGTCTCCGTGAGGCCGTAGCCATTGAGGAGTGGGATGCCGAGCGAGAGGAGGAACGTGTCCACTTCGTCGGGGAGCGCGCCGCCACCAGAGACGCCGAGGCGCAGCCGACCGCCGAGAGCACGCCACATCGGTGCGAGGATCCGTCGCGAAGCAAAGCGGTGCAGGGCACGCTCTGCGCGCGTGGCCTTGCCGCTTACGACACGTCGACCGAGTCTGCGCACGAGCCGCACGGCGGCGCGTCGCAGTGGGGGCAGTTTGGCGAACTTGGCGGCCAGTCCCTGGGCGATTTTCTCCCAGATGCGCGGCACGAATGCGACGACGTCGGGATGCTCGGTCTCGATGTCCCGCATGAGTCGCCGTTGATCCGTGTAGAGGATGGCGCATCCACGTGATAGCGAAACATACTCGATGATCCGCTCGAACATGTGCCATGACGGAAGGATGGACAGGACGCGTCCACGGTCCGGGAAGTCGAGCACGTCATTGACCCGCACCACGTTGTGCACCACGTTGGCGTGCGACAGCACCACGCCTTTCGGCGAGCCGGTCGTTCCGCTCGTGTAGACGATGGTGAAGGTCGACTGTGGTGTCATGCGGGCGCGGGCTGCCGCCAGTAGCGCGCCGTCTTGGTCGCGCTCAAGCGCGTCCTTGCCGCGTCGTGCCAGTGCATCCAGCGAGAGTTCGTCCGTGCCCTCCAGGAAAATGCGCACGAGCCCAGCGAAGCGCGCGTCGAGTCTCGTGAGGTTCTCCGCTCGGTGCGTGACGATTGCCGATGCTCCCGAGTGCTCGAGGATCAGCGCAAGCTCCGCGGGCGGAGTATCTGTCCCGCGCGGCACCGAGACCAGGCCGGCCCGCGCCAGCGCCTGGTCTACCTCGAGCCACTCGCGGCAGTTGTCGGCCAACACCGCCACCCGCGCGCCGTGTTCGAGCCCCAGGGATAGGAAGCCGGCGGCGATCGCGTCTACGCGTCGGTTGAGCTCGGAAAAAGTGCACGGCTCTGGTTGCGCTGGGTTGCGCCGCGTCAGCGCAAGAGCGTTTGGGTCTTGCCGAGCCGAGTTCGCCAGGAT
>CAYSWE010000512.1:0-3819 GCA_964434515.1 uncultured Phycisphaerales bacterium
CAACCCGCGCCGTCGCCGACTCATGCGTAGCGATTGGCAGGCGCCCTGTTACGTCCGAGGGCAGCGACGCCATTGCCGCCACGCCATCGAGCGTGAATCCCGTTGCCGCGACGAGGTCGCCCCGAGCCAGGTCCTTGGGACGCAACGAGCCACAAAGCCCAGCGAGGACGGCGAGCTCCGTGCCGCGGTTCCGGGCGAACGCGGCCATGGCCCCAACGCCGGCATCCACGGGCCCGAACCCGATCAGTTCGATGGCATAGCCTCGCCAGCGCGCCCCACCGGCGAGGACCTTGGCGATCTCGGGAGCGTCGGGAAGGAGCTGTAGCTCGAAGCGGGTAGGAATCAGCAGCAGGCGCACCACGCACTGCAGCTTAGGGATCCGCGCAGGAATCCGTTCGCGTTTTCGGACGCGGGGTCGTCGGGTGCTCGTGGGGTCAACGAGGCCGGGCAAGGCACGCAACGAGCGCCTCGACTCGGCTGGCTCCCGCGCCGCGCAATACATGGGCGCATTCCCGCAACGTCGCTCCGCTGGTGGTCACGTCGTCGACCAGGATGACCAGCCGATCGCGGAAGTGGCGACTATCGACGCCCGGGGCGAAGGCAGCGTGCACGTTCTGTTGACGACTGGTTACGAGGAGACTCCCCTGCGGCAAGGTCTCCCGAGTCCGACGGAGTCCATGCTCGACGACCCGAGTATCGAGCCGGTCCGCGACGAAACGCGCCAGCCACGCGGCCTGGTTGAAGCCGCGTTCGGCCAGCCGAACGCGGGCCAACGGCACCGGCACGACGACGGTGCGCACGCGCTGCGGCGTGCGCTCGACCCGGCGCGCCAAAGCCCGGCCGAGCACGCCGCCAGCACCGTAGTCCCCATCGAGCTTGAGTCGACGCACCAGAGCGCCGCCGGTGCCACGATAGTAAAACGGCGCGCCAACGCGCGAGAGCCGGCCGCGCGTCACGCCACAACCATGGCACGGCACCGGCCCAGCGCAACGCTCGCACGTAAAGCGTGCAGCGACGCGCTCCAGCCCGGCCTCACAAGGCTCGCACAGCAGATCGGCGCGCCCCACGACGCCACCACATCCCGAACAGACCGGCGGAACGAGCAGCCCCCCCAGCGTGCGCCCGAGGCGCCGTACGGCAACACGAAGCCGGGTTCTTGTCACGCGGTCCATCCGAAGGAAAGATCGCGCGAATCCCGGGGACGTTTCGAAAAAAGCCGAGAACGCGCAACGCGATCAGCGGCGCAGAGGGCCCGACCGAGTGTTCCGAACTCTTGCGCGGGCCCTAAGGGGCGACTTGGTAGCGGCTCTTGCTGGCCCGCTCGGCGATCGGCAGCGGCGCCATCTCGCGCAGCCGCTGCGTCCGGGCGACGAACGGCGGCTTCTTCGGGTCGAGCCCGAGCGCACGCATGACCTTCGCGACGTACTGCTCGACACTCTGCTCGGGAGCCGGCGCGATGCCAAACGCCTTGCCGATCTGCTTGGTCAACTCCATGTTCTGCGAGAAGTTGAACGGATTCGCCTGGAAGAACTCACGCAGGTAACGGCGGAACGACCGGCGACTGTAGACCAGGCCGGCCAGGTAGATGCCGAACGCCACGGCGACCAGCGAGCCGCAGATGATGAGGACGGGCAGCTTGTTCTCGATCTGCGCCCAGAAGGACCAGACCTGCAGAACCATCCCCGCCGTGAGGAACAGGAAGCCGATGACGACCTGGATCTTGTTGAGCACGTAATCCCGGAGCGGCCGGAGCGTGCCCTGGCCTACCCCGAAGAACTCACCGATGAGGTGGCGCGGGCTCCGGAAGACAATCGAGTTGGCCAAGAGGAAGATGCCGACGAGATTGCAGGCAAGTCCAACGACCATCAGTTCAGGTGTAGATCCCATCGATGCGTGTCAGGAACTCCAACGAGTTGCGAGTCTCCGGTCCCTCCCCCACTCTGGGGGCTCGGCCGACTTTCCTGGGGAAAAGTGTAGGGGGAGGAAGTCCAAGGGAGGAAGTCTAGGCCGAAGGAAATTCAAGAGAAAGGCTGGCCGGTGTCATCGATCGCGTATTACAGGGCCGAGAAGCCCCCGGATCCTGACTCGGCGAGGTCCAAGCCCCGTGAACACGCCCTCTGCGTCCGATATCACCGAACTCGCTGGCACCGCGAGACTTCGACTGACCGACCAAGAAAACCTCACGATCGAACGGCACATGGGCGACATTTTCACCCATTTCGCCTCCCTTGAGCACGTCGACGTGCAGGGACTCGCCGCGAATCCCTACGCCGCGGAGCTCGAGACGGTGGTCCGTCCGGACGACCTCGAGCCAAGCACAGGGCCGTTGCCGCGTGGGCGGCGCATCGTCGAGGCGGCCAGCGTGCACGTGGACGGGATGTTCCGAGTTCCCCGGATCCTCGGCATGACCGGTAACGCCCGCTGATGAGCGACCCGGCCGCCGCCCTCCCGGCCGAGACCGCTCGGGAGCTCAGCGCGCTTGCCCGATCGGGAGCGGTCTCACCCAGCGAGATCGTCGAAGCCTGCCTCGCTCGCATTGCAGCGGTGGATCCGGCCATTCACGCGTTCGTCGAGGTCCTCGGCGACGGCGCGCGCGAACGCGCTCGCTGGCTCGAGTCGGAACGCGCCTCTGGGCGCCCGCTCGGACCGCTGTTCGGCGTCCCGGTCGGGATCAAGGACAACATCGCGGTCGACGGGTGGCGACTCGGCTGTGCCTCCCGCCTACTCGAAGGCCACCGCAGCGTGTTCTCGGCCACGGCCGTCGCGCGACTGGTCGCCGCAGGGGCCATCCTCATCGGACGCACCAACATGGATGAGTTCGCGTTCGGATCCTCGACCGAGCATTCGGTGCATGGCCCGACCCACAACCCTTGGGATGCGGCGCGTATTCCGGGCGGGAGCAGCGGCGGTTCGGCGGCGGCCGTCGCCGCGCGCATGCTGCCGCTCGCGCTCGGTAGCGATACCGGTGGGAGTGTTCGGCAACCAGCGGCCTACTGCGGGGTCACCGGGTTCAAGCCGACCTTCGGACGCATCAGCCGCTTCGGACTCGTGGCGTTCGGCAGTTCGCTCGATCAGATCGGACCTCTGGCCTACGACGCCGAGGATTGCGCGCTGGCGATGTCGGTGCTCGGCGGCCACGATCCGCGGGACGCGACGAGTCTTCCGGAGCCCTTCTCGTTCGAACTCGCTGACGGAATCCTCCAAGGCTTGCGCGTGGGCATCGTCCGCCCGGACCCAACCAAGCAAGCGACCACGGGCATACACGCCCAGGTGCTCGCTCGCGTGCAAGACGCCTACCGGAAACTCGCGGCGGCCGGCGCCGAGTTGTGCGAGGTCGCGCTGCCCTGCCTACGCCACGCGATCGCAACCTACTATATTGTCGCCACGGCGGAGGCCTCGAGCAACCTGGCACGCTTCGACGGCATCCGCTTCGGCGCGCGCGCTGCGGCGGCGACGCTCGACGAACTCTACGAGCGCACGCGCGGCATGGGCTTCGGGTTCGAGGCCAAGCGGCGCATCCTGCTCGGCACATTCTGCCTCGAGGCGGGCGCGATCGACAAGTTGTACACCCACGCGTTGCAGGTCCGCACGCGGATGCGGCGCGAGTTGGCAGCGACCTTCGAGAGTGTCGACGTGCTGGTCGGGCCCACGGCGCCAATCCCGCCGTTCGGGATCGGCGAAACGATCGACGACCCGCTAACGCTGTGGCTGTCCGACGTGCTGACGACGCCGGCGAACCTGACCGGCGTCCCGGCGATCTCGATCCCCTGCGGGTTCGATGATGCGGGCATGCCAGTGGGCTTGCAGATTCATGGCCCG
>CAYSWE010000513.1:0-1889 GCA_964434515.1 uncultured Phycisphaerales bacterium
GCTCCCACGAGCCAAACGCCCAAGTGGGGTGGCCGGCGTCGCGCCCGCGACTTCTGTCTGTTCATGATGGCTCTGTATCGCGGCGCTGCACAAAAAAAAGAGCTTTGCGTTGCGATGTAGACGCAGTTTGGGAATAACTCGGCGCTCCCAGGGCGTGTGCATCGGAGGTTCCAATGCGATCGGAGCCTTCTTGCCATCTCCGACGATCGGCGAGCCGCGTCGTCTAGCTACCTGGGGCACTTCGATCCACGTTACATAAGGAGCGCGCATGACGCTTGCCATCCATCCGATCTTTCTCTCGGCCCTCGGGCTGTTCGCCCCTGTCGGTTCGCCGCTTGTCGGAACGCCGATCGTCGGACCATCCGTTAGCGAAGTCGCAGCCGTCGAGACCGCGCCAGAGCTGCGCGTTGTGCCCGCGGCGACGCTGCAGGACGAGAAGAAAGAGGAAGAGAAGGAGTTCTACGGGACGGTCTCCGCCGGAGGTTCCGTATCGTTCGGTAACACGAACATCAAGAAGGGCAACCTGAACGCCGCCGCGACCTGGAATATCGACGAGGATGACAAGCTCGTCGGGACGTTCGACTGGTTCTTTTCCGAGGAGAAGAATCGCACGACGAAGATCTCGTCCGTGACCCAGCGCCGTACTCGCGGTGCGCTGCAGTGGAATCACTACTACAACGCTCGGATGTATGCGTGGCTCCGCGCTGACGCCATGGGCGATGGCCCGCAGCAGCTGGATCTGCGGTTCATCGGCACCGGTGGTATTGGTTACGAGTTTATCATGGAGAAGGACGAGCGCCTCAACGGTGAGTTCGGTCTCGGCTGGACGTCCGAGGACTTCAAGGGCCTCAAGACGACGGACTACGTGTCGCTGCGGGTTGGCGTCAAGTACTTCAAGCAGATCAATGAGGACCTGAAGCTGAACAGCCAGATCGACTGGTATCCGAGCCTCGAGGATTCGAACGATCAGGTCGTGCTCGGCTCGGTACAGCTCGACTACAACCTCGGCAAGGGCTTCGTCTCGACGCTTCGGTATGAGTTCGACTACGACAACACGCCGCCTCCGGGGAATCACCGAGTCGACAGTCGCGTCATTTTTGGCCTGGGTTACACGTTCTGATTCGATTGTCCGGACAGTTCGACTGTCCGGATAGGTCGATGGATCTAGGAGACGGGGTTCGCAATGGGAATCATCAAGGAATTCAAAGAGTTCGCCATCAAGGGCAACATGCTCGACATGGCCGTCGGCATCATCATCGGAGCTGCGTTCGGGACCGTCATCAAGTCCCTGGTCGCCGATGTGATCATGCCGCCGATCGGGCTGGCCATGGGAGGCGTCGACTTCAGTGGGCTGGCGATTCAGCTCAAGGAGGCGGCCGATGGCAAGGAGGCGGTCTTGCTGCGCTATGGCGTGTTCATCAACAACGTCATCAGCTTCCTGATCGTCGCGTTTGCCGTGTTCATGATCGTCAAGGCTGTCAACTCATTCAAGCGTAAGGAAGAAGAGAAGCCGGCCGAGCCGCCGAAGCAGGAGGTCCTGCTCGGAGAGATTCGCGACCTGCTCGCCAAGAAGTAGTCTCGCTGCTGCCAGCGCCGCCTCGGAGCCGTAGATTCTGTTCCAGATTGGCGAGTTCCACTCTAGGATCGGGTTTCCCGCGACAGGAGGGAGCATGAGCGAGCCGCAGGCGGCGAGTGGGTTGCGGTTCAGTGTCGTGATTCCACTCTACAACGAGGAAGACAACATCGGTGCGCTCGTCGACGAGCTGCGCGAGGTGTTGCCGCCGCTCGGGCGCTACGAAGTGCTGGCCGTTGATGACGGTAGCACAGATCAGACGCTCGAGCGGCTGGGGGCGCGGGGTGTCGACTGGCCTGAGTTGCGGGTCTTGGCG
>CAYSWE010000513.1:1899-3809 GCA_964434515.1 uncultured Phycisphaerales bacterium
GCTTAGGCGCAACCGTGGGCAGAGCACGGCGATTGCCTGCGGCTTCGATCACGCTCGCGCACCTCTCGTCCTGATGATGGACGGGGACATGCAGAACGATGCGCATGACTTCCCGCGCCTCCTCGACGCTCTCGAGACCGCCGATGGTGTCTCCGGGATTCGCGCCAAGCGCAGGGACAGTTTTGTGCGGCGCGCGTCGTCCAAGATCGCCAACAAGGTGCGCGACTGGATTTCCGGGGACCGTGTCGTAGATTCGGCGTCGGGCATCAAGGGCTTTCGAACCGACGTCGTGCGTCGTATTCCACGGTTCCGCGGGATGCACCGTTTCTTGCCGACGCTCGTGCGGATGGTCGGGGGGACGGTGGTCGAGATCCCCGTGAACCACCGGCCGCGGCACGCAGGCACGGCCAAGTATGGCGTGTGGAACCGTGCGTTTCGCGCGTTCGTCGACCTGTGCGGCGTACGGTGGCTGCGCAAGCGCGTACTGCTTTACGAACTCCGCAGCGGCGGCTCGGCTCCGGCCACTCCATCGGCAGGAGCCGCGCGTCGACGCAACGAAGCCGCTTCTGGATGAGCGCGCCGCGCGCCAGCCACCCGGCTTCGTCCACGTGGTGGTGTTCCCCACTTGGCGTTGCTCTGTTGAGCGTTGGAATCGCCGCGGCCTGGTGGGTGAGCGCCGTCTACGGTCCGTGGGTCGGCACCGAGTTCCGCCGGTTCGCGATTGCCAGCGCCATGCTCGAGCGTGGGGACTTTGTCATCCCGTATCTGGGCGGCGTTCCGTCCTTGACGAAGCCCCCGATGCACTACCAGACGCAGGCGTTGGCAATGGCCGCTGTCGGCGTTGGACCACTGGGATCTCGTTTGCCGTCGATGGTGATGTTGGCCGCCCTGGCGGCGACGTTCTGGGCAGTGGGCCGGCGCATCGGCCGTGCCGGTGGTTACGCGATCGCGGGCGCGCTCGTCTGCGCGAGTCATCCTGTCTTGGCCCGGTTCGCGACCTCGGCCGAGATCGATGGCCCGTTCGCCGCCTGGGTCGCAATGTCGGTTTTCGCGCTCGCGGTCGCCGTTGTCGAGCCACGGCGTTGGCGCATGGTTCTGCTCTCGGCATGCGCCGCGGCGTGCGCCGTCTTGACCAAGGGGCCCCCCGTCCTGTTCTTCCTCGGACCCGCCTGGATCGTTGCAGCGCGTCCACTCGGTTGGCGACGATTCGGAGTCTGGCTGACGCTGGCCGTGCTTCCCGCGGTCTGCATGTGGTTTGTTGTCGCGGCGGCGCGCGACGCCACCGCCGAACTCGCCACGGTCGCGACTACGGAGACCGTGGGGAGGCTCGAGTTCCTCGATTTGAGCCGGGTTGCGCGCATCCCCCTGGACTTGTTGCGGTTCACGGCGCTCTTGTTGCCGCCACTTGCTCTGCTCTTCTCGAGAAGCCACGAGGCTAAGTCGCGGTCGGACGAGCCGCGCGATCGGGTGCGGGCTGCTTACCGGCTCTTGGTGTTCTCGGGCGTCGGCGGCGTACTGCTTTTTTGTCTCTGGCCGCATCGCGCCACGCGCTATTTGCTGCCAGCGATGCCACCGCTTCTCTTTTGGCTCGTGCATCGCACCGGGCCCTGGCTGCGTGTGGTTCCGCGCTGGGCTCGGCCCGTCGAGCGTGGTCTCGTCGTCGGCGCGGCCTTGGCCGCTGTTATCCTGTCGCTGGTGTTGCCGCCCTGGTCGGTGGCTGCGCCGTACGCTGCGATTCTCGTGTTGGTCGGAGCGGCGCTTCCGGGGCTCGTGCCGACGTTTGTCGGACTCGGTCTCGCCGCGCTCTTGGTGCAGTCGATCGACCTTGGCCTGCGTCGGACTCTGCCGCCGGAGAGCCTCGCTGCTGCCGCGCGGCTCGTTGCCGAACGAACCGGTAGTGAGCGTGTGAC
>CAYSWE010000514.1:0-3804 GCA_964434515.1 uncultured Phycisphaerales bacterium
GCTGGCGGCACGCTGAGTGTCGGCGATTTCCTGCGCATGGTGTTCTATGTCAACCTGCTGGCGCACCCGACCGGAACACTCGGCTTCGTGCTGAGCTCGCTGCAGCGTGGCACCGCCGCGCTCGGACGCGTGACCGAGATTCTCGACTTCGTTCCGGCAATCGCGGCCCCGCCGGGCGCGCCCGAGGTGCGACTCGAAGGCGCCATCGAGGTCCGTGGGCTCTGTATCGAGCTCGGCGATATGCATGCCGAACTGCGGCTCGCCGGCAGCCCCGCCCCTAAGGGCTCGCTGAATGGGCGCCGGCAGATTCTCTCGGACGTGAGCTTTCAGGTCCGTCCCGGTGAGACGCTCGGCCTGGTCGGCGTGACCGGTGCCGGCAAGTCGATGATCCTGCGAGCTCTGTCGCGGCAGCTCGAGGTTCCATCGGGAGCCGTGTTCTTCGACGGGCACGACGTCAACACATTGCGCCCACGTGACGTGCGCAAGGCTGTCGGGCTCGTGCCTCAGGAGCCGTTCCTCTTTAGTCGCACGCTGGCCGAGAATATCGCGCTCGGTCGGCCCTCGGCCACGCGCGAAGCAATCCTAACGGCCGTCGAGCGTGCTCAGCTCGGCAAAGACCTGGACCAGCTCCCGCATGGGCTCGACACGGTGATCGGCGAGCGCGGCGTCAATCTGAGTGGAGGCCAGCGGCAACGCGCGGCACTGGCGCGGGTCCTGCTGCTGGCGCCGCGAGTCGTGCTGCTCGATGACACTCTGTCCGCGGTCGACACCGATACCGCCGATGCCATCCTCCGGGAACTGGAACGGGACTTTGGGCATGCGACGACGATCCTCGTGGCGCACCGCCTCGCGACCGTACGCCATGCCGACCGCATCCTCGTGCTCGACGAAGGTCGGATCGTCGAGCGCGGCTCCCACGACCAGCTCTTGGCGCTCGGCGGTCGCTACGCCGACCTGTGGGAACGGCAGGCCCACGACGAGCGCGCCGCATGACGACCGCCACCTCCACGTTCGGAGAGCCGCCAGCAGACGGTGCCAAGACCCGCACGCTCGGTCGTATCCTCGGCCTGGTGCGGCCGTCCCTCGGCTTGCTGACCATCGGCTTTTTGCTCCTGCTCGTCAATGCCGCCTGCCGTCTGACGCTGCCGTGGCTCGTCGCGATCGCCATCGATCGGCATCTATTGTCCAACCAGATGGACGGATTCGTTCCGCTGGCGCTCGCCTTCCTCGGCGTCGCCCTGCTCGAGATGCTGTCGCGTCGCACGCAAGTCCTCGCCGTCGAGCGCGCCGGCCAGAACTCGCTCTACCTCTTGCGTGTGCGCGTGTTCGCCCACCTGCAGCGTCTCCCGGCTGCGTTCTTCGATCGCACACCGATCGGCCGTCTGGTTGGGCGCGTCACGACCGACGTCGAGGCGCTGCAGGAGATGTTCTCGTCCGGGCTGGTCACGATTCTTGGCGACCTCCTGTTTCTCCTTGCTGCGCTCTGGATTCTGATCGCGCTCAGCCCGTCGCTGACCCTCGTGACCATGCTCATGGTCCCGTTCCTCGTCCTCGTGACGATGCTGGTCCGGACTCGCGTCCGCCGGGCCTACGGCCGCATGCGGACGCGGCTTTCCGAGATGAATGGGCACCTGCATGAGTACGTTTCGGGCATGCCGATCGTGCAACTCTTCGGCATCGAGGTCGCGACCCACGACGACTTTGGCGCGATCAATGACGGGGTTCGAGATGCACAACTTCGGTCGGTATTCTGGGAGTCCATCCTATCGGCATCCATGGAGATGCTCGGCTCGTTCACTACGGCGCTCATCGTCTACTACGGCGGAAGCCTCGCGCTGGGTTCGACCGGCGGTCTGACCCTCGGGCTGCTGTTTGCCTTCGTCGACTATATGCGTCGGTTCTTCGCGCCACTCAATGACCTGACAATGAAGTACACGGTGCTGCAGAACGCTCTGGTCGCCGGCGAACGCGTGTTCCGTCTGCTCGACGTCGCAGCCGAACCCGCCGATGCCCAGGGAGCCCAACCGGCCAGCAAGACCGGCAGCCTCGCATTTCGCCACGTCACCTTTGGCTATGACCCCGAGCGGCCCGTGCTCTCTGACATCTCCTTCGCCGTCGCGCCCGGCGAGTGCATTGCCATTGTCGGGGCGACCGGCGCCGGCAAGACCACTCTGCTCAACTTGCTGACGCGCCTCTACGATGTCAATGGTGGCAGCATCGAGGTGGGCGGCGTCGACGTTCGGCAGCTTCAGCGCGCCTCGCTGCGCCGCACGATCGGCGTCGTGCGTCAAGACGTCTTTCTTTTCCGTGGCACGATCCTAGACAACATCCGCCTGGCCGCACCGGGGATCGACGAACACACCGCGCGGCAAGCGGCCGATGCCCTAGGCCTCGGCGACGTGGTCGACCGCTTTCCTGCGGGTTACGATGCACCCGTCGCCGAGCGCGGCAAGAACCTCAGCGCCGGTGAGAAGCAGCTGATCGCGTTCGCACGCATGCTCGTGACGTCGCCGCCGATCCTCGCGCTCGACGAGGCCACCTCGAGTGTGGACACCCACACCGAGGAGTTGCTGCAGGCGGCGGTGCGCAAGGTCATGGCTGGTCGCACTTCACTCGTGATTGCCCATCGCCTGTCGACCATCCGCGACGCCGACCGGATCCTACTCCTCGACAAGGGGCAGCTCGTCGAAGAGGGCAGTCATGACGAGTTGTTGGCCCAAGACGGCGCCTACGCACGGCTGTATGCGCTGCAGTTCGAACCGGCTAGCCCGCCAGGTGCGGCCAAGAAGCGCTCGGCCACGGGCCCTTAGAACGTCGCGCCGGTCAGCATCTTGAGAATCTTGCGTGAGACGCCGAAGTGTTCGGCGACGTCCTCAAGCGCTTGTGCGTCCGAAACCTCATTGATCCTTTGGATTTCACGGTCCGGAACGAGGAGGTGCGTGGCGAACTCGCTCGCGAACCGGCTCTCCTTTGCGACCCCCGGCTCGAAGCCGATCTCGACCGGCGGAAACTCGTTTAGGGCGGTTCGCCAGATGAGGACGCCGAGCGCTTTGGCGATGGCGAACCGCTCTTGCCCTTCGTCGAGTTGGTCGTTGAGGAAGATCAACGCCGGGCGATCCAAGACGCGGAGCAAGGCAGCGACGACCCCTTCTTTGAGCTTCGAGTGGCTGACGCGGACGTTCAGCACCTTGGCAATCGTCGAGGGTTCGACCGGAAACGCGTCGATCGGCCAACACTCATCCAAGATGAGCTGCGCCATCGTCTTCGGCTCCATCTCCTCGGTCGCTCGCAAGTGTTCCGTCGCCCCGTTCCGTCGCACTAGTTCCCATCCTGAGATCGGATGCGTCCTAGGCGAACCTTGAGCTTGCGCGCTCAGGCCAGCAGCTCGCGCACGACGCGGCCGGCGACGTCGGTGAGCCGAAAGTCCCGTCCCATGAAGCGATGCGTGAACTTCTTGTGGGCAATTCCCAAGAGATCGAGGATCGTCGCCTGGAGGTCATGGACGTGGACCGGACGGTCGACGACGAAGTAGCCGAGGTCGTCCGTCGCACCGATCGTTTGCCCGACACGAACGCCGCCGCCGGCGAGCCAGACGGTGAAGCAATGCCGGTGATGATCCCGACCGAGGAACTTCGAACCGTTGCGCTCTTCGTTGAGCGGAGTGCGACCGAACTCGCCGCTCCAAACGACCAGTGTGTCATCCAGTAGGCCGCGCTCTTCGAGGTCCCCAAGCAGCGCCGCGATCGGGCGATCGGTCTCGCGACACTTCTTCGGCAACTGGTGGATGATGTCGTCTTTTGGACT
>CAYSWE010000515.1:0-3803 GCA_964434515.1 uncultured Phycisphaerales bacterium
AGCCGTTGCCGCCGAAGAGGCCTATACGGCTGCCTTGGCCAAAGCGCGCGCCGATGCACACCAGCGCGCGGCGGCGCTTGGCGATCGGCTCGCGTTCCGCGGGTTGCTCGCCGCTCTGCCAACCGACGGTCCCACGATTCGAACCATGGTCGACGGCACGCTGCTCGAGGCCCGCGTCCCTGCCGAGCGCCTCGCGGACTTTGCGGTCCTCATGGACAGTCGACGCCGCCACGCCCTACTGCGCAACTTCCACGAAGAGCTCGCACGCGTGCGGTCGCGCCGCCCGTTTTGGTTCGGCTGGCCCGGCGCGAACCATCTGCGAGAAGCCTGCACGCAAGCCCTCGTCGTGCACCCGGCGCGACGCGCCATGCTGCCGCGACCACGTCGCGCGGGGTTCGTTTCCAGGCAGCGCGCGCTAGAGTTCTACACGCAGCACCAGCGCCCTGAGCGCACCGTCACGGCGATCGTCGGAGACATCGACATCGACGCAACAGCCAAGATGCTGCAGCGCGTCTTCGCTCACGCGGTTGTCGATCCGCTAGCGGCAGCGCCCAGGCTACCGCTCGAACCGCCGCAGACAGGTGGGCGCTCGACGACCATCTCAGCAACGAAACTTCGCGCGGTCCTGGCGTGGCGCACGCCACGCGCAACTCTCCCCAGCGAACTCGAAGTGCTGGCGCGCATGTTGGCGGACGGATCGGGCTCGGACCTTCGCGGGCGCTTCGTCGAAGAACGCATGCTCGCGGACGAGGTCACGGTTCGACCAATGTTCCCCGGTAGGACAGAACCGATGCTGTTCACGGTCGAGCTGGCCGCTCCGACAGAGCGCAAGTTCGAGCAGCTGCTTCGACAGACACGCGCCTACTTCGCAACCCTGCACAAGAACGGCCCCAGCAAGCGGTCCGTCGACCGTGCCATCCAGGTGTACAGAGCAGAGCGCCGCCGCATGTTCGATGATCCGAAAGCACTCGCCGCCGACCTCGCGATCCGCGTCGGGACGCGCGCAGACCGCCAGTGGTCGGCTCCAAACGTCACGCCGGACAACATCCAGAGGCTGACGAAGGCCCTGTTCGATTCGACTCGACTGACGCGCATCGTGTCGACAACCGGGGCCGGCAACGACAAGGGAAACACCAAATGAGGCCGACGCTCGCCCCAATCCTCGTCGTGACGTTGTCTCTTGCGCAGAGCTGCGTGGCGCCCAAGGATCGCCCGGCTCGGCCGGTGCTCCGCCGTCCGCCCAAGTCCGAGGCGCGCCCCGTGGACCGGAAACCGCCCATTGCCAGTGACGCCCGATCCCCGACGTCGGTCCTGCGCGTTCGCGAGGAGAAGAGCCGTCCGAACGGACTCCGTGTGCTGCGGGTTCCGGCCGCAGCGAGCGAGCTGGCTCGCCTGGGACTCTACATTGACGCAGGTTATGCCCGCGAACCGCAGACCAAGCCGGGCATTGCCACGATGTGCGCTAGGATCCTGCGTGCGTCGGGGCATGGCGGACGGCCCGGCCAGGTCCTGGATCAGACCTTGACCGAACTCGGCGCCAATCTCGAGGTCCGAACGACCGGTCGGCTCGTCCGGATCGAGGGTGCCTGCCCACCCGAGAATGCTCTCGAGTTCGCGCGCGTTCTGTTCCGCTTCGTCACGCAGGATCCGGCATCTCTCGAGGCCATCGACCGCGTCCGAAACCAGATGCTTCGCGAGGTGCGCGGTCCCAACAGCAACTATGAACGGCTGTCGGAGCTGCGGCGATTGCTTGGCGAAACCGTGGCATCCAAACAGGCTTTCCGGACTGCGATCGCCAACTTCGAGTCCGCCGAGATCCGGTTGTTCACGACCCTTCACTACCGACCGAACAACACGCGGCTCGTGATCATGCTGCCAGGTGAAAGCGCCGAGAACACGTTCGTTGCCAACAAGATCGCCAAGGAGTTCGACGCGTGGAAGAAGGGAACCGCGCTGTCGCCGGTCAGCCAACCTGGAACGGTCATCCCAATCGCATTCGCCGAACATGACTTGCCACGAGCAGAAGTCACAACGGTGCTGCGCTCGCCGAGTCCGACGACAACAGGCGATGGTGTCGATTTTTGCACTTGGCAGCACCTGACCATCGACAGTTCGCGAGGACTGCTGCGCAGATTCCTGAACAAGCGCGGCTTTCCCGATCTACCGCTCGACGTCGAGCAGTTGGATACCGGCCGCAGTCACACCATCATGCTCACTGCGCGAGTCCTTCCGAGTCGCGTTACAGCGCTCAGAGACGCGCTGCGCGAGGCCATCGCCGCGCTCGCGATTCAGGAGCCCAGCGTCGACGAGCTCGAGATCCTCAAGGCGCGCTCTCTCTTCCTGTGGGACACACAGCTCGTAGCCCCAATCGATCGCATGCGGACGTTCGTCGAGTCCTCGTTGCGCCGGCAGCGCAAGGGCCTCGACGCCCGTGTGATCCGCTCGATCGAAAAACTACAGCCGAGCGACCTCCCCCGCGCCGCGCTCGGACGATTCATCCCGGTGTTCCTCGTCCGGGGTCCCGCAGCTGCCCGGCCACGTCGTGCCGCCAGGCTTCCTGCACCACTCGACAGCGAACCACAACTGGCATCGAAGCAACGAACCCATCCGCTCAACCTCAGCCCGAGCGAACTGGAACGTCTCCGCAAACGAACCCTTGCACGCGCCCGCTCGGAGCTCGGTGGCCAGTTGCTCGACCGACTCACGGAACTCACAGTGCATGCCAACGGACAGAACACGGCGTCCCTGCCATTCGCCGATGTGTGGCACATCGTTCTGCCGGACGGCCCTTTGAGCCGCAGCCGAACGATTCTCGGGACTACCATCCAAACCTTCTCCGACCCAAAGACGGGGGTGATCCGTGAGGTCGTCGGCCCGGATCAACGCACACTCGACGGCGTGGAAGCCGCGTTCTTCAAGCTCGAGGCGCGGCTCAACCCGACGATCCTCTTGGCCTGGCTAACCAAACTCAAGAAGCGACTCGATCTCATCGGCAGTCTCGAGGTCGAGGGGCGCCGCATGCTCGTGTTCGAAAACTCCGATGCCACCGCGTCCGACCGGATCCGCTTGGCCATCGACGAGGCCAGCGCGCTGCCTCGACGACTCGAGTATCGCGAGTGGCGCCCGGATGCCAGCGCGCAGCGGGCCTCACTCGAGTTCCAGGACTACCGCCTCGTCAGCCAGCTTGGTGTGCGCATGCCGCACTTGATCCGGAAGTTCATCGAGGGTGAGTTCCGCGGTGAGATGACGCTGACCTACGGAGCACTGCGAAAATAGGGCTTCTAAGTTTCCATGTCGCACGGAACGCTCCCTCCGACAAGAAGCGGTGATGGAGCCGACCCTAGAGAGTCTGTTCGTTCGGTTCGCGCGGTCCGGGCACTTGGGCGCGCTCGCGACGGTCTACGATCGCGTCGCGCCCGAGCTTCTGCGAATCGCGATGCACGTGAGCCCCAGCGCGGCGCTCGCCGAGGATCTTGTACAGGCCACGTTCGTAACGGCGATCGAGCGAGCTCGAGACTTTGACGCCACCCGGCTGCTGCGACCGTGGCTGAGCGGGATTCTGACGATGCATGCGAAGACGGCCGCCCGACGCGGTCATCGCAGGCCCGACCTCGAGCGACTGGAATCTCAGCGTTCCGTCGGTCCACTCGAGCACGCCGAACGAATCGAGTTCACGCAACATGTCGACCGCGCGATCGCGGAGCTGCCGCAGGTCTACCAACCGGTGCTCGTGCTCAAGCTGAAGCACGGGATGAACGCCGCGGAGATCGCCTATGCGCTGCGACGTCCGGCTGGCACAGTCC
>CAYSWE010000516.1:0-3777 GCA_964434515.1 uncultured Phycisphaerales bacterium
GACCGGTCGCTCAAGGCCGACTCCAATCTGGCGCGCCTGTTCACCGAACAAGTGGCCTTCACATGTGGAGATTGTCATCTCGGAAGCGCGGGTGCCAACAACCGCTACGGCGACTTCCGATCCTCCGGTTGCACCGCATGCCATATGGCCTACAGTCTCGATGGACGCAGCCGTAGTCGCGACCCCAACGTACCCAAGGACGAACCCGCGAACCCGGACAACATCCGACCGGGCGAGCGTCCGCATGTGCGCGCCCACCGCGTCGCCAGCATCAATCGAACACTCGCGAATGGCCAGAAGGTGGAAGGCATCAGCGACTATGCCTGCGCCGGCTGCCATCAGGGCTCCAACCGCACCGTCATGCAATACTGGGGTATCCGCCTGGATCAAAACCAGGATTTGCGCCGCCGTGTGCAATACCCGGCAAACCCGGCCAAGTTCGTAACCACGGCACGTGATCCGAGACTGTTCGATCCGGACGTCGGCAACCGGACGTTCAACGGTCGCAACTCCAATCAATACATCCTGTTCGAGGACTACGACGGCGATGGTCGCGACGACACGCCGGCCGATGTGCACTATGAGGCCGGCATGGGCTGCATCGACTGCCACGGGAGCTTCGACTTGCATGGCGGCGATGTCACCAAGGCCGGCAGCTCGGCCAAGGGGAACAACATCAAGAGTCGCATGCACCAAGGCGTCGCTATCACCTGCGAGTCCTGCCATGGCAGCGTCAGCGAGTATGCCAAGACCAAGCAAGGCACCGATTACACGGGAGCTCAGGCTGAGGTCGCGCTCGACGCAGAGGGCCACGAGCTCAAGCACGTGACCCGCGGGGCTTTCGGGCACCTCTACCTAACCAGTCGCCTGACCGGCAAACGGCACTTTGTCCCACAGACACGCGATACCGTCATCGACACGGGCATGAAGAACCCCTTCACCCAGGAACCGGTCTACAGCGTGAAGGCGTCCTACGCCATGGGGCGTGACGACGGGCAGGCGAGCACCGGAATTGGCCCACACCAGACCGGACGCGCTGCCAACGGCTTCGCGCACGGCGACAGCATGAGCTGCGCGTCCTGCCACTCCTCGTGGACCAACACCTGCATGGGGTGCCACCTCGAGGGCGAATACAATACCGGCAACAACTTTAGCAACATCACCGGCGAACGCATTGTCTTCCGGCAGAAGTTTGCCGAGTTCGTCTATCAATCCCCCGTGCCGTTCCAGCTCGGCGTCGGAGCGGACAACAAGATCCGCACGATGTCCTCGAACACCAAAATGTTCTTCCGTTACGACGATATCGCAAGAAAGCGCTCCGAGGTGTTCGCGTTCTCCGACCGCAATGGGCAGGGCAACAATCCCTCGGCGCAGTTCCGGTCGCTGGGGCACAACGTCATCATGGCGCACTCCATTCGTGGCAAGGTAACGCCCAAGAATGAGGGCCCGCGCTACTGCGTGGCGTGCCACCTGACCACCAAGGGCATGCAAGACTTTGGCACGCAATACACAGCTTTCCGGAGCGCGATTCAGAACAACGAGTTCGACAAGCTCGACTTCCAGCTTCTCAAGAGCCACATCGGCCAGAACCCCGGCAACCAGCTCAACTCCCCCATCTGGGTGCACATGGTCGCGGGGCTTGGCAGCGGACTCTTCCTATTCGACAAGAACGGCTGCCCAGTCAACCCGCTCGACAATAACGCCAACCGCTTCGGCTGTGACGGCAAGGCCCCCGCGCAGAACTTCGATCCGGCGCGTGCGTTCTTCAATCTCGACCGAATCGTCGACAAGAATGGTGTCGCCAATGGATCCAGCAACCAGCCGATGCGGAAACCCGGCCAAGCGCCGAATCGCCGCGACCAGGCGCTGCACCCGAACCTGTCCGGCCCGCTTGGCAAAACGCTGATCGAGCGACTCACGGACCCAACCGTCGGCATTCTGCTCGATTCCTGGATCGATGCAGACGGCGCACTTCAGGGCGACGCCGCAAACTATGTCAAATAGCCGCCGGCCTCAGACAGCCGACGCTCCCGTATCGTCGGGCGTCGGCTGCAACAGGTGATCGACCGAGAAGCGGCCCGAGCCGCGCCAGAAGAGCAGCAGCAGAGCGAACAACGTGAACAGCGTGAGCTGCAAGTTCGTGTCGCCGCCAAAGAGACCGACGGTCGACTGCGTCCACACGACTACGGTCGCCCCGACGAGTACGATGATGTTGGCCAACGCCGAGAGCCGCGTCACGAAACCCAGCGCGAGCATCGCACCGCCAACGCCGTGGGCAAACACGACAAACCACGCCACGAGGTTCTGAGCCTGGCCAAAGCCCGAGCCCAACTGAACCTCCAGCGTCGACATATCCAGGATGAACTGAATCGCCTTGACAGCCAACGCTACGCCGAGATAGACGCGCAAGAGATCCATCGGCCGCACGTGCTCGAAAGCTGGCAACGGGACCCGCCGCTTACGCTCCTTGCTCGCGAGCGCCGCGATGCGCGCCTTGCGGGCCACCGCGTAGTCTTCCCGCGAAGCAATCTCCTCTGCCTCCGAGAAGGTCACGAAGACTGCCGTGAACGAGATCGCTATCACGATACCGCCCAGGATTAGCAGTGCCTGCGGCCAGGTGAGTCCCTCTGCTCGAAACAAGAATCCGGCAGCGACTGCGCCCATGTTGCCACCGGCGCCCACGATGCCCGCCACCGACCCCAGTGCCTTCTTATTGATGAAGGGCACCACCGAGTAGGTCGCTCCTTCTGACATCTGCACAAATAGGCTGAAGACGATCATCGTGCCGATTGCGACCGGCAGCGCGCGCATCTGCGAGAACAGAATGAGCGCCAGGCCTTCGACGAACAACGCCATAAACAACCAGCGCACGCGCCCCCGCAGCCCCCCCCGAAACGCGAACTTGTCACCGATCACACCGCCAAGCGTGCGCGCAAAGATGTTCATCAAGCCGAACAGGCCTGCCACAAGTCCCGCAGTCTTGAGGCCGAGATCGAAGTAATCTCGATAGTAAAGGGCCGCGACATTGTTGATTGTCAACTCGATGCCAAAGCACGCCGCGTAGATCAAGAACAACGCCCACACGCGCTTGTCCTTGGCCGCGAGCGCGAAGCTGCCCTTCGTGTCCTTCTTGCCGCGCAGATCCCCCTTCGCTCGTAGCTCCTTGAAGTTGCCATCCGGGAGGTCGGTCGTAAAAAAGAAGTAGGCGATGCCGGTCACAAAGCAGACGGCGCCGGCAACGACCATCGACAGACGCCAACTTTCGAAGGTCGTGTAGCCTAGCCCCACAAAACCGGCAAGCACCAAAGGCATGACCATCTGCGTCACGCCGCCGCCGAGATTGCCCCACCCGGCAGACGTCGCATTTGCCGTCCCTACAACGTTCGGCGCGAACATCACCGACGTGTGATACTGCGTAATGACGAACGACGCGCCGATCACCCCGATCCCGAGGCGAAACAGCAAGAAGCTCTCATAACTATGGGCGAGTCCGATACACATCACAGGTATCGACCCCAATAGCAACAAGAACGTATAGCTCAGTCTCGGGCCTACACGATCGCAAAGCCAGCCAATGATGAGGCGGGCGAGTATCGTGATTGCCACGGATGCGATGATCGTGTTGCCAACCTGTGCCTTGGTCAGCCCCAACTCATCGCGAACGATGACCATCAACGGGGCGATGCCAAACCACGCGAAAAAACACAGGAAGAAGGCTAACCACGACATGTGGAAGGCCCGCATCTGCGGCGTACGCAGGCTGAACAGGTCGATCCT
>CAYSWE010000517.1:0-3775 GCA_964434515.1 uncultured Phycisphaerales bacterium
CGTTGGCGAGCTGCTGTCGGATCTGGCTCACGCGCGCGAGCTGTTGAGTTCCTATGTCGATCCCAAGCTGCGGCGGAGACTCGTGTGGGCCGAGCTGAAGCTGGAAAATTCGAGCTACAAGTCGGACCTCGGCCATCGTCAAGGAGACTTTCTCTACTCAGTGCCGATCGATGGCGGCGGCCAGCGGCGCGTGTGGCTGTACCTCATGCTCGAGCACCAAAGCGCCGTCGATGCGCTGATGGCCTACCGGCTGTTCGTCTACATGGCGCAGGCCTGGACCCTCTACCTCAGCCGGCGCGAAGAGCGCCGTGAGAAGCATCAGCGCAAGCCGCTGAGCATTCCGGCCATCATTCCGATCGTGCTGTACCACGGTCCACGCGCGTGGACGAAGCCGCGCACGATGCAGGCACTCTACGATCTGGACCAGGCCAGCTACGAGGACCTCCAGGACTATTTGCCGAACTTTGAGTTCATTCTGGACGACGTCAGCGCAGAAGATCTGTCGACCCTCCGAGAGCGCAATCTGTCCGCGTCCGTCCGGATGCTGCTGGGCGCGCTGAAACAGATCGCGTGGGCGCCAGACAAGCTGGCTGAGCTCCAAGCATTGGAGGAGCTGATCCTGGGCTCTCTCGAAGAGAACGGTGGACGGGCTGCCATCGCTGCCCTGATGCGCTATATACTGGCATTGTCCAATCTCACTTCGCAGCAAGCGCAGGCGGGCTTTGCTCGCCTGGGCCCTGCGGTCGAAAAGGCAGCCATGACAGGTGCACAGCAACTCATCCAGCAAGGCATCCAGCAAGGCATCGAGCAGGGCATCCCGCAAGGCATCGAGCAAGGCAAGCCGGAAGGTCAGCGCGAACTTCTCCTGAAGCAGATGGCCTTGAAGTTCGGTGCCGTGAGCGAATCCGTTGCCGCCCGGGTCCAGGCTGCGGATCAGGAGCTAGTCGACCAACTCGCCGCCCAGGTACTCACTGCGACCAGCGTCGACGAGCTTTTCGAAGCCTGAACACGCGCGGGCTTCCAACCGAGGCAACTAGCGCGCGCCGCGCCAAGGTTGGCACTTGGGTCGCAACGTATTCGATCAGCCGCAGTGCACGCCCGCCTGCGCTCGGTGGCGGTACTGGCGACCGCGTGCGCTAAACCGATCGGAAAGCGGTTTGTCTGTGTCCGTCCGCCCAGCCGCCTCCTGTCGCGAGGAGGGAGTCTGATCGACACTACTTCGCATGAAGAGCAAGCGTTGGACGTTGGAAGATGGTGAAGCAGCCGTGGGCGCATGGCGGGAGAGCGGGTTGTCGATGCTGGCGTTCTCGCGACGCGAACAGATCAACATCGAGAGATTGCGATACTGGCGAGCTCGGGTTGAGCAAGGTTCGGTGGGGCAGTCGGGATCGCGGCTCGCACCGGTGGTGGTGACGGGACAGTTCGGTATCGGGGGTGGTCTGTCGATTCAGCTGACGGGCGGCGTTACGGTTCGCGCCACGGCAGATGTTGACGCGTGTTGGCTGACCGATGTGGTCGTGGCACTGATGGAGCGGCTGTGATGTTCTTGCCGCGCGCAGTGCGCGTCTACATGGCGACCGAGCCGACCACGCTGCGCAAGTCGTTCGACGGATTGTCGAACGACGTTCGGCACGTGCTCGATCAGGACCCGCTCAGCGGGCACCTATTCATCTTCGTGAATCGTCGGCGCAATCAAGTGAAGCTGTTGGTGTGGACGCGCGGTGGATACACGATCATTCACAAGCGACTTGAGCGCGGCACGTTCGCATTCGCTCGCCAGCTGTCGACGGACGCGAAGTGCGTGCAGATGGACGTGCACGAACTCACGCTCCTGTTGGAAGGGATAACCATCGAACGCGGCCGCATCTCGAAGCGCTGGGAGCCGCAGCGATTTCGCTCGCGAGCGGTATGATTTTGGATCCCACGTGTGAATTGTCTTGCGGAAACGATCGCATTCGAGTAGCCAAGTGACGTGGGCGCATCAACGGAGACGAAGGGTGATGTCACCGAGCTAGGCGGCTCCGTGCTAGCGGTGCTGCGTCAACTGCTGGAGATGGGCGCAACCGACGAGGTCGTAGCGCTCGTGGAGAAGCTAGTCACTCGCAATAGCGAGCTTGAGCGCATGCTTCAGCTGAAGGGGCGCAAGCGCGAAGGCGTCTCCAAAGAGCAGTTGCTGCTGGCGCTGGATGGCTTACTCAAGCCAAAGGCAGCCGAGGATGGGGACGAAAGCGACGACGACGTGGCGGCCTCGGAAGTTTTGCAGAACGCGAACACGGAGCTGCGCAGCGCTTCGCAGATCGACTCCTGTGGGGGCGCACCAGCGGGCAAACCTGCGCCGCAACCCTCGCTCAGAGGGCCAATCCCGGCTCATCTCCGGCGCGTCGACAATCCGATTCAGGTTCCCGATGAACAGCGCGAGTGCCCAAGTTGTGGAAAACAACGGACCACGATCGGCGAAGAAACGTGCGAAGTAGTCGAGCTGATCCCTGCGGAAATAGTCGTGCGCGTGGACCGACGTGAGAAGCTGAAGTGCGAATCGTGCGACGGTCATCTCGCACGCGCTCCCGCTGGCGACAAGGTTGTCAGCGGCGGTCGTTTCGGTTGCAACTTCGTCGCGACGCTGCTCACCGACAAGTACGACGATGGCCTACCGCTTCATCGCCAGAAGCTGCGTTTGAAACGGATGGGAATGTCGATTCCCGTTTCAACGCTTTCCGATCAAGTGCGATGGGCGACAGACTTGCTCAAGCCACTGTGGCTGGAAGCTCAACGGGTCGTGCTGTTGGCGTATGTGATGCACCTCGACGCGACCGGACTTCCCGTGTTGGATCGTGACAAGCAGAACAAGCGGATCGGCACGGGAAAGCGGCTTGGGAACTTGTGGGGCTACGTTGGCGATGACACCGCCGTGTTCCTCTATTGCTCAACCGGTCACAAGCAGGGCCAATCGAAACACGACGTCGGTCCCGAAGACTTCCTCAACCGGCGCACGGGCTACACCGTCGCTGACGCCTCGGGTTTGTTTGATGCGAGTTTCAAGCGACCGGAGCTGATCGAGTGCGGGTGCAACATGCACGCACGCCGCTATTTCGTCAAAGCGTTCGATGGCGGCGACGAACTTGCGGCGTTGCCATTGGCGGCCTTCAAGAAGCTGTACAAGATCGAACATGAACACCCCAGTCAGGAAGAGGCAGCGATCCGAATACGGCGCCAGACTCTAAGCCGACCGGTGTACGAGAAGCTGACCAAGTGGTGCGAAACATATGAGGGCCACGTCCCGCCGAAGAAGCCACTGGGCCGAGCCATTAGGTACCTTACGAAAAACGAAAAGGCGCTCACCCGCTTTCTCGAAGACGGTCGCATCCCGCTCGACAACGGCGCGGTGGAACGGCTGCATATCCGTGCGGCGCTCTCGCGGAAAAATTTCCTTTTCGTCGGCTCCGACGCGGGTGGCCACCGTGCTGCGATCGCTTACTCCATGCTGGCATGCTGCCGCCTCGCCGAAGTAAACCCCAACGAGTACTTCGCCGACGTGCTACCCCGCCTCAGCCGCGGAGTGCGCGGCACCGAGCTCGCTGAGCTGCTACCCGCGGCCTGGAAAGCGAATCGAGCGCAATAGATCGGCTCAAACAATGGCCTGCCTGCTCAGGCCCAGAAATCCGGGGGCCGCTGCGCGGACGGACACTTGCGTGTAGGCGACAAACCACAGGCTCCTGGTAGTATTGCCGTCTGCGAACTGCTACATTTCAAAGTTGGGAGAGCCGATCAATGGGTA
>CAYSWE010000518.1:0-3754 GCA_964434515.1 uncultured Phycisphaerales bacterium
GACACATACGCGCGCAGTGCTCGGCGCCACAAGAATACGAGCAGCCCGAACATGCCCAGCGTGACGGTTGCTACGTGGAGGGCGCGGCCCCAGGTCAGCCCGGCAAACAGCGTGTCGGCCGGTAGCGATGCGAGCAATGCCAGGGGCAAGACCGTGAGCAGGATCTTGCGCGTGACGCCGGTGTAGATCCGGTCCGGGCGCTCGCCGAGTTTGGTAATCGAGAAGAACACCATGGCCAGGCCGCGGCTCGAATGTAGCCAGAAGACGGGCAGGATGAAGAGTAGATAGAGGCAGTAGTGGAGGAACGTCCCGACGAGAATCAGGACGCCGAAGGTGAGAATGTTCGCGGCCGGGAGTGGTCCTGGGTAGCGAACAAGCGCCCAGGTCAGGATCCCGAGCGCAATGAGCAGGTTGACGAACGAGTTGGCGGCAAACTCGCGGAGGCTGAGGAAGAACATGCTCGAAACTGGGCGCACGAGATAGTAGTCGAGGTCGCCCTTGTTGACGAGGATCGGCAACCACCACATGTTGTTGGAGAACATGGTCATGTGGATGGCGTCGACCAAGAAGAATCCAGCGATGAAGATATACGTCTGGTCGATGTTCCAGCCGCCGATCGTCTTGGTTTGCCCGTAGAGCAGCGTGAAGAAGACCAGGTTGACCGCGTAGAACACGCAGTCCATGACAATCCGGAACCAGAAATCGACGCGGAACTCGAAGGCTCGACTGAACGAGAAGCGCAGAAAGTGCAGGTAGAGACGCGCGTAGCGGCGCATTAGATCCCAACCCCGGTATAGCTTAGCTGGCCCTTACGCCAAACCGGCGCGCACACGAGCCCGAGGATGATGCACCAGCCCATGCCCAAGGCGAGCCCCTGCGCATAGGCCGCGAATGTCGTGATCTGGCCCATCGCCACCCGGATCGGAAACTCATAGCACGGAACGAATGGCAAGTAGCGCAACGTCGCGGTAACGCCGTCGGGGAACATCGTGAGTGGCAGCATCCCGCCGCCGAGCAGCAACGAGACGAAGCGCATCATTACCCCGAGGCTCCAGACGTTGTCGGCCCAGAACGCCGAGAATTGGAGGGCCGCCGAGAGCAGGAAGTAGAGCAAGTTGCCGACGAGCAGGGTCGGCAACGCGAGCACGATCGTGGACCAGGTCACGCCGGAATCCGAGGGTATCCCAAAGATCGCAATCAGGATCCCAGCGAACAGGAACATCTGGAAGACTTCCGGCACGATGCTGCCGAGGTGCTGGGCATACTTGAACGGCAAATACCGCGTCGGATAGAGCAAGTAGCGGCTCAGGCCTCCGTCGTAGATCTCGGTGGCGATGCCCATCTGCAGGTCGGCGCCGCGCACGACGCGCGCAATGAGATTCAGGCCGATCAGGTAGGTCATCAGCGCCGGAAAGCTGTAACCCCCCAGCGACTCGGCGCCCGTCGTGGTAAAGATCGCTCGCCAGAGGAACCAATGAACGAGGATCGCGGAGAGCAGATTGGCCACTGCCGAGATCCAAAAGTCGCCGCGGTAGCTCATGAGCTTGCTGGCCTCGATGCGCAGCAACCGGGAGTAGAGGGTGGCGTTCATGACGCAGCGATCCCGGGCGTCGGACCACTGCCAGTACGAGCGGTCATAATGCGCTCGATGATCTCGCCGATCTCCGTTTCCTCGATGGTCAGATCGGCGACGTCGTAGTGTTCTAGCAAGGCATGCGCGGCCTCGGCGATCCGGCTGCGCTGCACTCGCAGCTTGATGCACACGGCGCTGCACTCGGTGACTTCGCCCAACCGCGCGACTTCGGCCTTGGCGGCCGCAGCGGCGTTGCCGTTCTCCAGGTGGGCGGTGACCGTCTTGTGGGTCGCATACTCGGCGACGACGCGGCTCAGGCTGCCGTCATAGACGATCTCGCCCTCGCGCAGGATGATGATTCGTTTGCACAGGCGCTCGATGTCCTCCATGTAGTGGCTCGTCAGGATCATTGCCGGCGTGCGTTGCTGGCGATAGTCGAGCAGGAAGTCGCGCACGGCTTTCTGGGCCGTCAGGTCGAGTCCGATCGTGGGCTCGTCGAGGTAGACGACGCGCGGCGAATGCAGCAAGGCCGCGATCAGCTCCATCTTCATGCGCTCGCCGAGCGACAACCTGCGCACCTGTACCGTCAGCTGGTCGGTCACGTCGAGCATCGTGGCCAGCTTCGCCAGGTTCGCGCGATAGTCTGCTTCGGGAATCTGATAGATGTCGCGCAGCAACAAGAAACAATCGGCCGCCGGCAGGTCCCACCAGAGCTGGGCCTTTTGCCCCATGATGAGCGCGATCTGGCGGCGTAGCTCGTTGGATCGCTCCCACGGCACGTGCCCAAGCACGCGTGTTTCCCCCGACGTCGGGTGGATGATCCCGGCCAGCATCTTGACGAGCGTCGTCTTGCCGGCGCCGTTGGCGCCGATCAGCCCGACGATTTCGCCCTGCCCGACGTGGAAACTTGCGCCCTTGACGGCGTGTTTTGCGGTCTTTTCGCGGACAAAGAGCGAACGCAGCGATGCCTTGAGTCCAGGCGCCTTCTTGTGCACCCAAAACGTCTTTCTCAGTTCGCGGACTTCGATCATGAGGAGCCTTCGTTGCCGGTCGGGCCGCTACAGGTCGTCCAGCAGCACGACCGCAGTGACGGAGACGGTCTCCGCGGGACCACCGGTGCCCTCGAGACTCTTGCCCTTGATGTTGACGCGCTCGATGTCGACGCCGACCAGCGCGGCGATGTGCGCCCGAATCGCCGCGCGGTGCGGTCCGATGCGCGGACGCTCGCAGTGAACGGCGATGTCGAGGGATGTGGCGCGGAGGCCGCGCTCTGCGACCAACTCGACCGCGCGCTCGACGAACACCGACGAGGCCACGTCGCGCCACTGCGGATCGCTGTCTGGGAAGAGCGTGCCGAGGTCCTCGAGTCCGGCCGCGCCGAGCAACGCATCGGTGAGTGCGTGGAGCACCGCGTCCCCGTCGGAGTGGCTGCGCGGGCCCACCGGGCAGTCGATCGTGACGCCGCCGAGCACGCAGGGGCGCCCCGGTGCCAGCACATGTAGATCCGTACCCAGTCCAATGCGCAGAGTCATTCGTGCAGCAGTCCTTCGAGCGCGGGAATCAGCAACAAGTCTTCCGGATAGGTCAGCTTGATGTTGGTGGATGGGGCGTCGATGGCCACGACGTCGATGCCCGCGGCTTGTGCCAGGCCGGCTTCGTCGGTGCTCGCGACTCCCTCGTGCCGTGCGTGGTCGAGCATGAGGGCAAAATCCTGCCGCCGGAACACTTGCGGGGTCGCCGCATGAAAAATGTGTTCGCGGGGGATCGTGCCGAGGATGCGTCCCGCGCTATCGACGTCCTTGAGTGTGTCGCGCGCCCGGTGTCCGACGATGGCTCCGCCATGCTTCGCCGCCGCGCGCAGGGCCAAGTGCGCGGCGCGGAGGTCGAAGAACGGTCGCGCGCAGTCATGCACCGCCACGATTTCGAACTCGAGTTCCGCGGCGGCGGCGAACGCATGTTCGCACGAGTCCTGCCGCGTTGCGCCGCCGCAGATGATGCGGCTGACGCCCGAAGCCTCGAGTCCAGCCCGCAGCGCTGGGATCCGTTCGGCGAGCGAAGCCGCGTCGACGGCGAGCACCGTGGCGACATGTCCGGGTAGGCGCGAAAGGCGCCGCGCGCTCCATCCGAGCACGGTATCCCCGCCGAGCGGCAGGTAGGACTTCGGCACGGCGCCGCCGAGGC
>CAYSWE010000519.1:0-3750 GCA_964434515.1 uncultured Phycisphaerales bacterium
GAACAGCTTGATGAACTGTTGTCCAGGATCGACCGACTTGATCAGGTCCTGGCCAACCGCCTTCTCCTTGACCCGCGCCACGAAATCCTTGGCCACACGGAAGTTGACGTCGGCCTCGAGCAACGCTTGCCGGACCGCCTTGAGCCCCGCCGCGACATTGTCCTCGCTCAGCTTCTTTTGCCCGCGAAACGCATCGAGGGCCTTGGTCAAAGCTGAAGTGAGATTGTCGAACATCGACGGGGGATTCCTCGGCTGAGGGGAGCTCGGCGCGGCCAAGAGGCCAGGAAGGGGCGAAGACTCTAGCCAATCGCGCGCCCAACGCAAGCTCGAGACGCGGTTCTGCTAGAGGTCGCGCACCCGCTGCACGTCGGCCCCGAGCCCGGCCAGCTTGGTGTGCAGGGCATCATAGCCGCGATCGAGATGATACACCCGATGCACCTCGGAAGTCCCTTCGGCAACCAAGCCGGCCAGCACGAGCGCGGCCGAGGCACGCAAATCGCTGGCCATCATCGTCGCCCCGCGCAGCCGACATCCGCCCTGGACGATCGCCGCAGGGCCTTCGCGGCGAATCTGCGCGCCGAGGCGCGCCAGCTCGGCACAATGGATGAAGCGCTCGGGATAGACCTTCTCCGTGATCACGCTCACACCGTCCGCGACGCACATCATCGTGAGGAATTGCGCCTGCAAGTCGGTCGGAAAGCCCGGATAGGGCAGCGTCGCGACGTCCGTGCTGCGCAGCTCGTCCCAAGCGAGCGTCCGAATGAAGGGCATCCGCCGGCACTCGCGGCCCGGCTCATCGCTCGCTCCCGTGTCGCCCTGGCTCAGCACGACTCGGTCCGCCATGAGCTTGCCGTCGATGCGCGAGCGGTCGGAACGCTGCCGCCGCCCGGAATCGCGACGCGCCCCGGTGCCACCGCCGACCCCGGTCCCGTTCGCAGAGCAATCGAGCTCCGGCGAGTCGAGCGGCAGCACGCGAAACTCGGGAACGGTCGTAACCTCCCGCTCGCCCATCTCCAAAGGCACGCCGGCCGCGCGCAGTCGATCGATGACCGCGGCCAGGTTTTCGGGACGAGCACCAACGACCTCGACATCGCCACGGGTCATCGCGCCTGCCATCAGCAACGTGCCCGCTTCGATGCGATCCGGAATCACGCGGTAACGACAGCCGGTGAGCTTCGCGACGCCACGCACCAGGAGCCGGTGCCCACCGATGCCCTCGATGCGCGCACCGCAGGCGTTCAAGAATTCACAGAGATCGACGATCTCGGGTTCCTGGGCCGCGCACTCGATCACGGTGTCGCCGCGGCCAAGGGTCGCCGCCATGAGCACGTTGGCGGTCCCGAGCACGGTGCTGCCGAAGTTGCCTCCGAGATAGACCTCGCCACCGCGCACGATGCCCGTCGCCGTGACGTTGCCCTGCGTCAGATCGAGCTTGGCACCGATGCTGGCCAGCCCCTTGAGGTGCAAGTCCACCGGGCGGTAGCCAAACACGCACCCCCCCGGATAGCTGACCACGGCCTGTCCCCGCTTGGCCCAAAGCGGACCGAGCAAGCAGAACGAGGCACGCATCGTGCGCACGAGGTGGTAGGGCGCATGCACGGCCGATTCGTCAACCACGTGAACCCGCAGCGAGTCGCCGCCAAGCCACTCGGCGTCCACGCCAAGAAGCTGGAGCATCTGCAACATGCCCTCGACGTCTTTGAGCCGCGGCACGCCGTCCAACACGACCGGCCCCTCGACCAGCAAACATGCCGCGAGAATTGGTAAGCAAGCGTTCTTCGAACCGGATACGCACACCGATCCCTCGAGCCGCGCGCCGCCGTGAATGCGGATCTTGTCCATGCGCCCTCCCTAAAACCCTGTCCCTGATGACCCTGCCCCCCGCGAGCATACCAGGCCGAACGCCGCTTGCCACCGGGCTTTCCCCACAGCCCACCCCGCGAGCGAAGGGCGAAGTAACGTGTCAGAGTCAAAACTTCGATCCAACGCTAGGGAGACTCGACGTCGGCGTAGTGGGCGCGGGCGGCGCGCACGACGCGCTCCCAATCGAAGGCGGGCCCGGGATCGGTCTTGTTCTTCTGCACATGGAAATGGCCGAGCAAGCCGGAGTAGCAGGCAAACTGCGCATCGGACAGCACCTTCGGTATCAGCCGACCGGCTGCGTCCTTCGGATAGTCGAGGCGCAGCCGGGGAAACGCGCGCGCCAACGCCGCGGCGAGCTTGCCGAGGGCCTCATACTGCTCGTTGGTGAAGTCATACTGCCACAGCTCGGTGCCCTGAATCTCGCCGGAGACGATCTTGCTGCGCGCCGGCCTGGCGACGAACCCAGGCGTACGGATCCCGGTCTTTTTCATCCACTTGGGAAAACGCACGAACGGCCCTTCTTGATCCGTCCCATACCACTCACGCAGGACCGGATGGGCCGGCAGCGGATACGCACCGATCTGCGCGATCTCGATGCCGATCGAGCGATTGTTGGCCTTCGAAGCGTGCCACGCACGCTCCGACAGATCCAACGTCTGATAGATGGTGCCATCCGTGTCAAGCATGAAGTGGACGGAGAGCTTGCGCATATCCTGCAGGATCTTGAAACACTGCCGCGACGTTCCGCACACGTCATAGTGGATCACGAACTGGTCGACCTGGCGTCGCAAATCCCCCAGCCGAAAGCCATGCGCCGTCACCGCCGCGGCGACCTCTGCGGGAAGGTCCCGACGAACTCCGTAGCGCTGCCCCGTGAGCACCGGCCGGCCACGGAGTTCTGCAGGAAAGCGTGGCTGCAGCGCATACGCGTCATAACCGCCGGGCTCGTTCCAGAGGACGACACGCGTGCCGGTCGGGAAGCGCTGGCCGCAGACGATGATGGCGTCGTTCTCGGCGGGAACCGAAGGCGCCTCGGTCGGACCGGTCGATGCACACGCCGACAGCATCGGGGGCACCATGGCAAGGACTGCGCAGAGACTCGGCCCCCTCACTTCGCCACCAGTACGAGCGTCTGCGCGGCCGCGTGCTTGCCGTCCTCGGACTCGCGCACCAGAAAGTGCAGAGTGTAGGTCCCCGGCACGAGTGAGCCGAGCGCGATCCGCACGGGTTGCGGGTCGATCACGGTCAGACCGACGCCTTCGGGCGGGGTCATGCGGATCTTGACGATTCGATCGAACGGCGTAGCACCTTGGTCGACGGATTCGACCGCACAGCCATAGCCAGGCATCGGCAGGTTCGCTGTACACGTCAGCGCGAACTGCACGGGCATAGATTCCATCACCTCGATCTTTGGATCGGTAAACCTCGCATCCGACGCCGGCGCCTTCTCGCAGATCAAAAGCGATGCATACTCCATGGTCTCTTCCTTAGTAGAGGAACCGCCAACCTCGGCCCCGGAGTCCGTGCAGCACACGACGGACAGGGCAACGAAGGCAGCGGCCAACAAACGAACACTCTTCATGTGGTCTTCTCCCCGGGAGATTGTTGCAGATCGAAGGCGGCAAGGGCATCTCGGAACCTCGAAGGAAGCGCGGACTCGATCGCGACTCGTTTGCCAAAGACCGGATGCGTGAACCCAACCGACACCGCGTGGAGAAAAAATCCGCCCCCCACCGCCCCGGGCAGCGGTCGGCTCGCGGCGTAGCGATCGTCGCCCGCCAAGGCGCAGCCAATCGCCCGAAAGTGCGCCCGAATCTGGTGCGTCCGCCCGGTCTCGAGTTCGACCTCGACGGGGGTCCAACCGGGGCGCCTGTCGAGGACATGATA
>CAYSWE010000520.1:0-3691 GCA_964434515.1 uncultured Phycisphaerales bacterium
GCAACGCTTCGGCGCGCCGGGCGACTTCGCGCAGGCGTATGTGCTCGCGCACGAGGTCGGTCATCATGTGCAGAACCTGCTCGGTTTCTCCGACAAGGTGCACAACGCGCACGGCCGCGTCAGCCAAGTCCAATACAACGACCTCTCCGTGCGGCTCGAGCTGCAGGCCGACTTCTTCGCCGGCGTCTGGGCACACCACGCCGAGCAGGCCAAGCGGTTCCTCGAAGAAGGCGACCCCGAGGAGGCCCTGCGCGCCGCGCAAGCGATCGGCGACGACACGCTACAAAAGAAGGCGCGTGGCTACGCCCAGCCCGAGTCGTTCACCCACGGAACCTCCGAGCAACGCGTGCGCTGGTTCCTCAAGGGCCTGCGCACCGGGGATCTACGCCAAGGTGACACGTTCAAGGCGCGCAAGCTCTGACGCTCCGGCTGACGTCGCCGCCGACATCGCCGATGCCGAAGCAGCGGTTGGCTCGCTGAATGACGCAGGAACCTCCCATTTGAGCCGCGAAGGCCTCGCCGCCGCAACACGCCGACGCGCTCGAGCAGAAGCGGCTCTCGGGCTTGGTGCAGAGGTCAACGACCGCATCGCGGTCGAAGTCATCGGCAACATTGCAGCAATGGACTCGACGACCAGGCCCAATTGTTTCGAACTCGAAGACCTAGAAACGCGGCCGAAAACCCGGCATGGCTGCGACGCCCGACGTCGGTGGCGTCATTCGAACAGAACAGAACTGGATCGGCGGGAGTTCGTTCAACCCCTGCAGCGCCGCGTTCGTACCACCGCCATCCGAACTCCTCGACGACCTGCTCGATTGCGTCAACAGCCACCATCATTCTCCGCTCGTCCAGGCCGCCATCGCACACGCGCAGCTGGAGACCTTGCACCCGTTTGGTGACGGTAACGGGCGAACGAGTCGAGCCCCAGCGGTTCGCCGAGCGTTCTGCTCGCTCGGGGTCGGGGAGCCGTCGTTACCTGCGCGCTGCGCGAACAGGAGCCATTCCTCGACATTCTCAGGTGACACGCAACATTGCAATACCGCGCCGCGGCCGGGCTGGAGAGCCAAACTCAGGGACGGCCGCCCCGTTGGACCTGCTCTCGAGAGAGTTGCTGGAGCAGACCAAGGCCGCCTGGGATCAGGCGTGCGATCCATGCCGGTTGGTTGTGAGCCTTGGCCATGACCGTAACACCTTCCATATAGGCGAGCAGTGCCTCGGCGCCGAACCTGGGTTTCAGGGGACCGAGGTCTCGGGTTGAGCTGAGTTCTTCGATCAGAGGTTCGAGCGCGACGCGCCACGCCTCAAAAATGGCTTGGGTACAGGTCGCGATTGCTTCGTTTTCGGCAGCCATTTCCACAGCCAGATTGCCGACTAGGCAGCCCCAAAGTGGCCGCCCTTGGGCCTTGTTGGCGCGGGCGGCTTTGAGAGGCAGGCTCAGAACGCGTTTGAGTTTGGCGAGCGGCTGTGCCGGCCCTCGAACGATTCGCTCGATCTCCTGGCGGGAGAGCGATCCGTAGTCCTCGAGGGCCGCGATCGCGAGGTCCGTCTTGGATGAGAAAAAGTGGTAGAGCGTGCCCTTGTTGACCTTGGCTTCCTGGCAAATCGTGTTGGTGCCCACGTGCCCAAAGCCCTTCGCAAAAAAGAGCGCTTGGGCTGTGGCGAGAATCCTGGAGCGGGTGTCTGGATTCGACATAGCCATCCGGTCAGCTTGCACGACCGCGTGCGTAACAACATATTTGCCCCAGCCCGCGCCGGATTCCATCGCTCGATGGGCATCGGCAATCGCGCTCAAGTCGAAGATCCGCAAGGGCTTGGCATGCAGAGTGCCAGCTTTTTCCGGCCCTCCTGCGAGTCGGCCTCGAGCGGGCCCGACACGCGGCGACGTTCGGCACAAGGCCGACTTCTTCGGCAACCGGGCCGTTCGACAAATGACGCAAGAAAAAGCGAAAAAGGCCGGGCAAATCCGGCGATCCATTCGCCCCTAGGGTGTCGCCGCGGCCGTGACCGCAGCGCCCACCAGAAGCACCCCACGAGGTAGCGCCATGAAACCGATTGCCAAGACCATCCTGATCGTCGTCGTTCTCCTTGCATCCCTGTTCCTGGTCGCCGGACGCCCGATCGGCGAGTTGTTCGGCCTGGTCCGAGCGTCCGCCGACGTGACCGTCGATAGCCTGGTCGATGGCGCGCCGACCCCGGTCACGGACCGCATGCTCGACCACGACGTGCGCCAGCAGCGCAGCCGCGTCACCGAGCACCAGGTGGCGCTCGAGCTGTCGCGGCGCCAGATCGAAGGGCTCGGACGACAGATTGCCGAGCTCGAGGCGCGTGGCAAGCGCCGCCGGCGGCTCTTGGCCGAGGCCTATCCTGTGCTGCGTCAGGCCACCGACAAGGGGCTCGAGCAGGTGCAGTTCGCCGGCAGCAAGCACACGCTGAGCGCCTTCCAAAGCCAGCTCGACGCGTTGCTCGCCGAGGAGGAGCGGGAATCGCGTCAACTCACGATTCGCCGGGCGGGTCTCACGAAGCTCACGACCAGTGTTCACGACGGCGAACGCGCGCTGGCAGAGATGCGCGATGCGCTGGCCGGGCTGGAGCAGGAGATCGACCTGCTGCGCACGCGGCGCGACCAGGCTCAGTTGGAGGCCAAGACACTCGACCTCGTGTCGGCGGTCGGCAGCGCGCCGAGCCCGCAGGCGAGCCGCCTGGGCACGCAAGCGGCACAGCTGCGCAAGACGGTCGACCGGCTGGAAGCCGGCAACCAGGCTCGGCGTAGCAATCTGCCGAGTTCCGCGTCGACGAACCGGCTGTCGGCCGACTGGCAGCGCCTCGAACGTCTCGCGGCGTTTCGCGATGGCGCGCAAGACAAGCCGGCCGCGCCGACGAAGGCCAAGCCCCAGACCAAGCCCCAGGCCAAGCCAAAGCAACCGGCATCGAAGCAGCAAGCCCGCTGAGCCTTACACGGCGCGGGGCCTTGCCCCGCTGATCGCCCCACGACAAGCTACGCAATCCAGGAAACCCCATGACCCCCATGCTCACCGACGAACAACTCGCCAGCCTGCTTGACGACTACCACGCCGCCGACGAGGACGCGCGTCCGGCCCTCGAAGACGCCCTGCTGCGCGCCATCAGCGAGCACTTCAACCGCGAGCTGCGTCCGGCCCTGGCCCGCAAGTTCCGCGGCCGCACGGCAGCGGATACCAGCATCCGCTACACGCAGATGGTGCACGACTTCTTCGTCCAGGTGCTCGATCGACGCGACGACCGCTTCTGGCGGGCCAAGTCCCTACGCGCCCTGCGCAGCTTCGCGTCCAAGGTGATCCAGCACCGGATCATCGACGTGCTGCGGCGCCAGCGACACCGTAGCGACCTCGGCGAGGAGGGCCTCGGCGAACAGCTCGACGACCAAGCGCTTGGCGAGCTGGCCCACGACCGGGCAGCGCACTTTTGGACACAGCACGGCCTCGACTACGAGCGTGTGCTGCAATGCCTCGAGCGCTGGCAGGCGCGCGGCGGCAAGCAGCGCCGCTGGGCCGCGGTGATCCGCCACCGCTACGTCGACGGCATGCCCTACGAGCAGATCGCCGAGCAACTCGAAGTCAGACGGAAGACCGTGCAGAACCTCAAGTCCCAAGCCCTCGTGGAGCTGCGTCGTGAGCTCTCCTGAATCCAGCAGCAACATGCCGGAGTCCGCCGA
>CAYSWE010000521.1:0-3683 GCA_964434515.1 uncultured Phycisphaerales bacterium
AAGGGGATGTAGAATCTACGAGTTGGGCGGCGCTTCCGGTAGCTGCAATAGATGAGATATCCGCAGATGTGCAGATTGAGCAGGAGGTAGCCGTTGAGGACGATTACGTCCCAGCCGAGCATGGAATCCGGGAGGTTCAGGCGCAGCAGGTGCAGAAACCGATCGGGTCGTCCGAGGTCCACCATGACGAACAGCATGCACATGATGATGGATGCCACGGCGAACAGCTCGCCGAAGATCACCAGGTCGTGCAAGTCTTTGTTCTTGTAGACATAGACCGGGATCACGAGCATGACCGCGGCGGCCGCCATTCCAACGAGATAGGTGAAGCTGGAGATGTAGAGTCCCCAGCTGACCTGGTCTGTCATGCCGGTCGCAATGAGGCCATGGGTCATCTGCTTCGCATAAGCGTTGAGGCCGAATAGCGCCACGACTGTCAGGACGAGCATCCACGTGTGGTAGCGCCAGTCGCCGACGAAGCTGAGCCGGAAACAGCGCCAGAGGAAGCGGCCGTACTCCTTCATCGGCCCTTCTTCTCCTCGACGTAGTAGTCCTCGTCGAAGTAATAGTAGAAACGGGGAAGGGTCTTGAGGTCTTTCTTCAGGACGAACACACGCTTCTTCTGCAGGATTTGCGACACCTCGCTCTTAGCGTCGGCCAGGTCGCCAAAGTGCCGAGCGCCCACGGGGCAGACTTCCAAGCAGGCGGGCATCTTGCCTTCGCGCGTTCGATGCAGGCAGAACGTGCATTTCTCCATGACCCCCTTGTGGCGCGGGCGGTTGGAGAGATAGGCCATGTTCGGATTGATCTCCTTGTCCGGGATCTTTGGTTCCGTGAAGTTGAATCGACGGGCCCAGTACGGGCATGCCGCCTCGCAGTAGCGACAGCCGATGCACCAGTCGTAGTCGATGACCGTGATGCCGTCGGGCTCTGTCCACGTGGCTTCCACGGGGCAAACTTTGACGCATGGCGCGTCCGCACACTGATGGCACTGGATCGGCATGTAGAAGTGGTCCTTGTCCGGGACCTTAGGCCTGTCGTAGTGGTGATTGCCCTCTTCGATGTCGATGCTGCCCTTGGGCATTTCGAGCACCCGGATATATTGGATCTCGGGGCTCCTGCTCTGATTGTTCTCGGCGACACAGGCGTGCACGCACTTGCGGCAGCCGATGCATTTCCCCAGGTTGAGGGCGTACGCGAACTCGACGCCGTCCATGGGTTTGATGTCTCGAACGTCGGGGCGGAGTTTGTGGCGTTCCTCGACTTGTTTGGCTATGCGCTCGAGCACGGTCGCCATGTCCGCCTTCGTCATCTCCTTGTAGTGCTTTTGGAGGAACTGCTCGACCGTGAACTCGCTCGTGTCCAGGTCCTTGAGTGGGCTCAGCGCGGCCGCCACGGCCGCGACGCCTCCCGCCGCTCCTACTGCACCGCGCAAGAAGCTCCGCCGATTGATATTGGCTTCTGGGTTCATTTGTCTCGAGTGCCTGTCGGGTCGCTGTTTTTTTGTTCGTCGTTATGCTTGGCCCGCTGGTCGCGGAGCATGGCCCGGCGAAGCGGGTCCTTGATCGGGTCGTGCTCGGCGTGGCCCTCTGGATTCTGCTCTCCCATGCGGAGCGTGTCGGGGCCGGGGAGTGGGTGGATCGGATCCATTGCCGGCGTCCGCGGCGAGTGCGGGTTGTGGCATTCCGGGCACTTCAGCCTGTGTTGCGGCCCTTGCCTCTTGTCCCAGTAGCCGTTCGTGCGTCCGTGCCCGCCATAGGTCCATGCCTTGTAGATCGAGCCGTGGCACTGACGGCAGAGCTGTACGACGTTGTTGAATGGCAACGGAGTTCCGTCGCGGAGAACCAGCAGGTTGCGGTTCTCCTTGTTGTGGCAGTTGTAGCAGCTCGTATTGATGCCGTGCTGGAGTCGGATGTCGGTGTGCTGCAAGAAGCCGTGTGTCTTTGGCTTGTCCGGCTTGAACATGGTCCGGTGGCAGTTCATGCAGGTCTTGTCCGTGGCGTTGAGGAAGATCGTCGGCGGGTCGGTCAAGATCTTGCGTCGTGGAGCCGTGCTGATCTGTGCCTTGTTGATGACGAGCATCCGGCCCTGGGGAATGTCCAAGCCGTCGGGCCCGAAGGCGAACCAGATCGCTACGACGAAGAGCACGACCCCGCTGACGAGTGCCATCGCGCTTGAGTTGAACCCAGCCCGTGGGGCCGACGACTCGTGTGTGGTCATGACTCGTTCACCGCGACTCTGGACGGCCGTGGCCACCGCGGCGACGTGGCTCAGAGAAGACCCGCGGTCCGCGGCCTCGCAGGCTTGACAAGACGCGGAACCCCGCGGGTCGCAGCCGTGAGAGGCGTGGAAGGCGGGCTTCAGGCGAAGAGTTCATGCGGTGGCTCCCTGGCGTGCAAACTGGCGTGCGAACCGACGTACAACGACGGGCGAGCCCCGACTCCAGCAAGAAGGAAGCCAGAGTGTCACGGTTGCGTCACATGGCGCCGGATTCGCCGATCCGTCGGGCGGTGGCGGAGCCGCAGATCGCTTCGAACCTACTGGTAGAAGCCGCCGCGATCAGCGGTCCAGCTTTGTAGGAGCTGTGCGTAGTTGCCACGCAGGAGTGCGTGCGGGTCGGGGCACCGCGCGAGGCTCATGTTGCCCCGCAGCTCGTCGAGCGATCCGTGCTCGTGCTCGTTCATCCAGGCCTCCAGTCCGTGGAGAAGAGCGCCGAGGTGCTCCGGGCCGCGCGCCAGTAGGGCAGCTACGACCTGGATCCCGTCGGCACCGGACATGAGCGCCTTGACCACGTCTTGCACGGTGTGCACTCCGCCCGTGCAGATCAGGGATGCGTCCAGGCGACCATAGAGGATGGCGATCGTACGGAGGCGTAGCAAGAGCTCTCGCGATTGTGAGAGTTGCAGGCGGTGCCGGTACTCGAGTTCGTCGATATCGATGTCAGCTTGGTAGAAGCGATTGAAGAGTACGAGGCCCTTGGCCCCTGCATCCACGAGCCGCTTGGCTAGGTGGGGGATGGAGGACCAGAATGGCGAGAGCTTGACCGCAACGGGGATCGTGACCGCGTCGTGCAGCTCGCGGACGACCGAGACGACTTCGTTCTCGACCTCGGCGCCCGAGCGATCGAACTCGGTTGGCAGCTCGTAGAAGTTTAGTTCCAGAGCATCGGCGCCTGCCTCTTGCATGAGTTTGCCGTAATCGAGCCAGCCGCCGAGGCTCGTGCCATTCAGCGAGGCAATCACCGGGATCGAGACTGCAGCCTTGAGCTTGCCCAGCTGATCCACGTGCTGGTGTGGGCCGAGAATGTAATCGTCGGTGTCGGGAAAGAACGACAGCGCCTCGCCGGACGCGTGGGCATGACTGTCCATATGACCGAATGTGCTGAGGCTCTCCCGCTCGATCTGTTCCTGGAAGAGCGACCGCATGACGATCGCCGCAGCGCCGTGCTCTTCCAGCCGCTTCACCAGGTCGAGGTCGTCGACCATGGGGGATGCCCCGACGACCAACGGATGCGGGAGCTTCAGACCGCAGTAGTTCGTGGTGAGCTTCATTGTGCTCCTCCTTCCGCACCTGCGGCCACGGGGATCTTGATCTCAGCAAGTTGCTGATAGAGCGAGAATCGACGGTCGGCCTCGACCTGGGCCTGTTTCTGTAGTCTGCGGTAGCGTTCGGGGTTCATGCGT
>CAYSWE010000522.1:0-3682 GCA_964434515.1 uncultured Phycisphaerales bacterium
AAGCCTTGATCGATGGCGTAGGCGTAGCCAAGTTTCTGATTGCCGCCGTAGCCCTGGTTGAACGGCGTCGTAAACACCTCGAGCTGCGGAATCTCGTCGCGGAGCTTGCGGGCGACCTCCGTCGTCTGATCCACGCTCTTGTCGTCGATTACGTAGATCTTGGCCAGCAGCGGCCGGAGTGGCTCCGGGATCCTCGTCAGGGTTTCCCGAATGTGGGCCTCGGCGTTGTAGGCGACCACGAAGATCGCGACGCGCTGCTCCCGTGCAACCCTGAGGCCCGCCTCGAGTTCGGCCTCCGCCAGCTCCTCCGCCATGCTGTCAATTCCCTCACTCGGTTCTGAACACGTTGACGCGTAGCAGTCTACTCGGGCAGACTCGGGAGCACGACGCAGCTTCGCCAGACAGATTTGTGAGACAGATTCGCGAGACAGAGAGGAACAGCTTGCCCCCAGCCGCCAAACGTCGCCCCAAGGCGCTCCACAAGGGCGACCGCATCGCAGTCGTCTCGCCCGCCAGTGCCGTGCGAGCCAAGCAGTCCTTGGACGCAGGGATCGCCCGCCTACGCCGGCTTGGCTTCCGTCCGCAGCTTATGCCACACGCATTGGCGAGCCTCGACTACCCCAGCAAGGGCCAGCTTGCCGGCAGCGACGATGACCGGCTCGCAGACCTGCAGGCGGCCATCTCGGATCCGCAGTGGCGTGGCATCTTCTGCACGCGTGGCGGATACGGGGTCACGCGCCTGCTCGAGCGAATCGACTTCGCGCCGCTGCGCAAGGACCCGAAGCCGGTGCTTGGCTACAGCGACATCACGGCGCTCTTGGCCGCACAATGGAAATCCGCAGGCGTCGTCGGCTTCCACGGGCCGATGGTCGCGACCACGGAAAAGTTTGCCAGCGGCCGCGACTGTGCAGCGCTGCAAGACGCGCTCGTGACCGACACACGGCATGCACCCGAGTTGCCCCGCATGGGCACACCGCATGTCATCTGTCCCGGCCAGAGTGAAGGCGTTCTCGTCGGAGGCAATCTGAGCCTCGTCGTGGCACTGATCGGCACGCCCTGGGAAATCGACACGCACGGCGCGATCCTCTTTCTCGAAGACGTTGACGAGGCTCCCTATAGCATCGACCGCATGCTGACACAGCTGTTGCAGACCGGCGCGCTCAGGCATGCGCGCGGTGTCGTGCTCGGCGACTTTCACCTCGACGAGACACCACTCGCTTCCGAGTCGCCGCGGGTCGTGCGTGTGCTACGTGACCGCCTGTCGGCGCTCAGCTGCCCGGTCGCGCACGGCTTTCCGTTCGGCCACCGGCCGCGGGCTTGGACGCTACCGTTCGGCGGGCGCGCGCGTCTCGATGCGGGCGACGAAGGCAAGCCGGCCGCGCTGGTCCTGCTCGAGCCGGCCGTCGTGTAGCGCCCGCTACTGGGTCTGCATCCCAGCACCGTTGCTCAGCCGAAAGGCGCGGTTGCGCAGCACGAAGGCCTGCAGATGGGCGCGAAACCCTCGCGCGTTTGGTGCGCGCAACTTGAGCGTCAGCTGACCGCTGCTCGGAATCGGTGGCAAGATCGCTGTCACGAGGTTGCGCACGTTCGGCCACAACGTGCCGAACGGAGCCAACGCCGTCAGCGGCAGCTGGGGTCGGTCGCTGAGCAGCAACACTGCTGGACTGCCCGCATCCCCAGACAGCGAGATCGTGAACAGCGCGTTCGCCTTCGGAGCTCGGTCGACCCTGAGCGCGGGAACGTTCGCCGGTTGCAACGCGAAGCTGCCCCAGGTGTCGGCGTTCTCTTTCACGGTGCGCGTCAGTTGCGCCGGAGCGAAGCCGGCCGCCGACACGGCGTAGGTATACGTGCCGATCGGCAGATCGAACACAAACGCACCGACAAACGGAGTCGTCCTTCGGAATGCACCGTCGCTGAGCGAAACCGTCGCGTCGAGGATGCGCACGCGCGTGCCCTTGGTCGCGTCGTAGACGATACCGCGCAGTTTGCCCTTCTTCGTTCCGCCACCGCCGCCACCGGGGGTGTAACGCCGGAAGCCGTGAAACTCCTGCGTGGCCCACAAGAGCCCGAGCGCTAGCCGTTGCCGTGCAGCCGGATCGCGCAGCTTGGCTGCGTCCCCTGCATTGGTGATGAACCCACCCTCGACCAGGGACGCCGGCATACTCGTCCGACGCAGGACGAAGAAGTTGGCCGACTTGACACCGCGGTCGCGCAGCCCCCACGCAGCGATCAGCTCCCGGTGCAACCGATTGCGGTACAGCCCGCCGGGCTTGAGCTCCTGACCGATAAAGCAGTAGGTCTCGCTGCCGTGTGCCTGCGAGCTGCTGGCGGCGTTCATGTGCACCGAAACAAACGTCTTCGCGCCGAACGAATTCGCCGCGGTCGTCCGCCCGGAGAGACTGACAAACACATCCTTGCGGCGTGTCATCAGGACGTTCCACGCGCCACCGCCACGTGTGTCCGCGGTGTCGAGGATCAACAGAGCCTCGAGTCGTTTGGCCACATCGAGCGTGATGTCCTTCTCGAGCAGACCATTCCCACGAGCGCCCGGATCGCTGCCACCATGCCCCGCGTCGACGCAGACGCGGATCGTGGCGCTCGGAGCCACGGCCGCCCGAGCGACGAACGCCGGAACGCGCTCGCCCGGATGAATCCGTCGTGGCTGAGCTGCCCCAGCATCCAGAACCCAGGTCTCGCGCCGCAACTCAAACGAGCCGTCATCAAACGACCGCGTGAAAAATAGGCGCCCAGCGCGGTCGAAGCGTGGCTCGCTCCCGTGACCAATGGTCAGCGCTGGACGCCGCGCGCGACGAAGCACGAGCCCTTGGTCCACGACGAACACCGCCGACGAGCTGTGATCCGCCGACTCGGCCAAGAGGACTTCACGGGTCTGGGCCAAGGCCTGCGACAGACAGAGCGTAGTTGCCAAAGCAATCGCCAAGGGGAAGGGCGACATCGACGGACTCCTGAGGTTTCGGTTGTGGCGAAGAGACGACTCGCCGATTGTAACTCAGCGGCGAGGCCGGGTCGAAAGAGGCGAGTGATTCTCGCGCGGGGCCTTTCGAGGGATGCCCGGAACCGTATGGATCAACCGGGCCAGCAGATCGACCACGAGAGCCGCAGGCAGGGCCAAGGTCTCAACTCTCCCCGCGCGCGCGATGTTGAGCCCGATCGCCTTGCCATCGAGGTCGACCAAGGGCCCCCCGCACTGTTCTGGACGCAACACACTGTCGTGCTGCAGCACCTTCGGGAAGCCAACCCGCACCTTGCTCAGGGGCCCCCAGAAGCCCTCCTGCGGATGCGGCCGGCCGTGGCGATCCCGACTGGCCTGGACCCGCACACGGGTCTCGAACTCTGCGTCCTCGCGGCGCACCGTGAGCGTCACGTCCCGGCCGGGGCGAAACCGACGAAGAATCCGCCGGAAACTCCGGGGCGAATGCACCTCCCAGCGCCCAACGCGCTCGATGATGTCACCACGTTGCAGCCGGCTGGCCTGCAGTGCCTGCGGCACCCGAGCGACCCGTGCCTCAGCCCAGTGGTCGACAAAACTCAAGCGCAACGCGCCTCGCCGTGAAAAGGCCGAGTCCGGCTTGTGGACCGCGACACGGACGACACCGACACACAGCGGCGCTTCGCCGAGGCCCGGCGTCACGACGAAGCTTGCAACCTGCGGCGACTCCTT
>CAYSWE010000523.1:0-3672 GCA_964434515.1 uncultured Phycisphaerales bacterium
AGCTCGGCTAGGTATCTGGCCCACTGCTTGCATTACCAACGGGCCTGGTTGGTCGGGTAGCCCCGGTTCGCCCGACTCCACGACGCAGATTCGCCAACCCAGCGGTGGTCGGCCTGCGTGGTCCTCCAGGTTCACAGAGTTTCAGCCTCCCAAGTAAGGAGCGATTTGATGATGAAGATGACCAATCTCGCATGCGTAACCGTTGTCGGTGCGATGCTTTGCCTGCCTAGCTCGTTGTCGGCGCACGGCGGCCAGTACCGCGGGCCCGGTGATACGGTTCCTCCGAATCCGGGCAGTGGTGGCGGACGTTCTGGAGGTCCCGGTGGTCCCTCGACTCCTGGGCCTGGCGGCCCGACGACTCCTGGGCCCGGTGGTCCGGCGACCCCGGGTGGATCGACTCCGACGGGACCGACCGGCGGCGGCCCGCGCACGGGCCCGACGACGGGTGGTGGCCGTGGCATCCAGGTTGGTGATGACCTCAGTCAGTGGCAGTTCTGGTGGGAGTTCAACAAGGACCCCTTCCTTCGCCTCAAGAGCGCAATTCACGCCGGAACGGTGTCCACGGGCTCGGACGACTTCTTCATGGGGCGCGGCAACAAGAGCGACGCCAGCGATACGAGTCGACCGACCACGAAGGACCTCATGGGTAGCGTCGTTCCGGCGCTCAAGAAGGCACTCGAGGACCCTGCCAGCAATCGAGACATCGTCTCGTCGTGCATGATCGCGCTCGCCAAGATCGGCGGGGATGCGACCGTCTTGCCGATGTTCAAGAAGTTCCTTCCTGACGCGGACCAAGAGAAGCGTGAGACCGCAGCGCTCTCCATGGGGATCTCGGCATTGCCCGAGGCCGTCCCAGACCTGCTGGCACTCGCGACCGACGACCAGGCGGGTCGCAAGCTCACGGGGGCATCCAATGGTGTCGACTTCCGTACCCGCTCGTTCGCCTGCTACGGGCTGGGCCTGATTGCCTACCGCAACAAGGACATCGCCCTCAAGCGCAAGGTGTTCGAGGCGATGAAGTCGATTCTCGATGACGAGGGTCGCCTCCGTCGGGATGTGCAGGTCGCCGCGCTCAACGCGATTCGTCTGATTCGGCCGGAGAAGCTGGGCGAAGAGGGCACCAAGCTTCGCGACGAGGCAGTCGATTACCTCCTCGGATTCCTCGATCGAACGCAGGTGTTCGCGCAGATCCGCGCACATGCGTTCAGCGCGCTCGCGACGCTGGTCGGCCGCGACGATTCCAAGGGCGTCGTCAAGGATCGCATCGTCAAGTCGCTCACTTCCAAGAAGAAGAAGCGCCAGTGGATCTACCAGTCGGCGATCCTCGCGCTCGGCACGATCGCCACCCCGGACGACGCCGACGCGATCAAGGCAATCCAGACCTACATGGAGCGGGGCAAGAACCAGCAAGCGAAGTACTTCTGCTCCATCGCGCTGGGCCAGATCGGCGGTGAGAAAAACCGCGACTTCCTACGCGCCAAGCTCGTCAAGTCGCGCACGCAGTCGATCCAAAAGCCGTGGCTTGCTCTCGGCCTTGCCATTCTCGACTACAACGCCCGCAAGGCAGACTCGAACTACGGTGTGGACAGCAGCATCGCGAGCGACATCAAGCGCGTGTTCGACAAGACGAAGAACCCAATCTTCGCGGCCGGCTTGGGCATCGCCCTCGGCCTCATGCTCGACAAAGAGAACTCGGGTGACGCCCTGCTCGAACGCCTGAATCGGATCAAGAAGCAAGACGAGGCGCCCGGCTATCTGGCGGTTGCCCTCGGCCTCATGAAGTTCCGCGAGGCCAAGAACGACATCAACGACCTCGTCACCGAGGCGACTCGGCGTCCCAAGCTGCTGACGCAGTGCGCGATTTCGCTGGGGCTGCTAGGTGACAAGGAGATCGCCGTGCGCCTGATCGACCAGATGAAAGAAAAGAACAACGTCGCGGTCTTTAGTGCGCTGTCGCAAGCCCTCGGTTTCATCGGTGATCGCAAGAGCCTGGATCCGCTCGTCGATCTGCTCGGCAACAAGCAGCTGCAGAATCTGAACCGCGCGTTCTCGGCCGTCGCGCTCGGCCTGGTCGGCGACAAGGAAGAGTTCCCCTGGAACAGCAAGATCTCGGTCAATATCAACTACCGAGCGAACGTCGAAACGCTGACCGGGAGCGGCACCGGCATCCTCGACATCCTCTAGTCCGGATCCCCACGATTCGACCATGCCGGGTTTTCGGCCGTGGTTCTAGCGATCGTGGTTGGTTCGACCGACGCGAATCCGCCGCCCCAGCAACCATAAGAGCGCTGCGCCACACACGACCGTGCTGGCTCCGAGCCAGCGCGCGCGGCCGAGCGCTGCGCGCGCCGCGTTCACGTCACGCCAGGCCCGGTCGATCTCCTTGAGCCAGCCGGCCGCCCAGTCCTTCTGTGCTTGGCTTGTCGAGCGCAGTGCCATGGCCCGCCGGAACGCGGCCTCCGACTCGCGCAGCCGGTCGACCCGGTAGAGCGCCACGCCGCGCTGCAGCAGCAAGAAGGGATCGCGCGACCAGGCCTCAGAGTGTCGCTCGAACGCGGCCAAGAACAGGTCCTCACGCCCGGCGCGCATCCAACGAGCGGCGTCGGCGGCCGCGTCACGCCCGGCCGCGTAACGCCGGCTCACGGACCCACGCGCGGCGTGAGCCGATTGTAGAGACGCTCGTGCAATCGCCCGAGCGACGAACGGGCATCGGTCAGCAGCTGGCCAGCCGGCAGCGCGCTCCAGCGTTTGGACGCCTCCGGTACCAACCCCGCTTGCCAAAGCGCGGGCGGAAAGCCCAGCGGGCGTTTCGAGCGAGCCAAGCTGCGGGCCAGGAGTCCAGGCTTTCGGTCATGGGCAAGGACCAGGAAGTTCCGGCTCCCGGCAACGCGAAAACTCTCGACCGTGGGGAACACGTGCGCCAAGGTCCCCGCCACCGCGGACAGCACCGGCCCATCGAGCGACAAGTCCCCGACGTTGAGCGCCAAGACCCCACCCGGGGCTAGCCGCCGGCGTGTAGCGGCAAAAAACTCCACGGATGCAAGGTGCGCTGGGACGTAGATCTGGTTGCGATACGCATCCACGCAGATGAGATCGAAGGTCCGCTGGGGCTCGACCCGTTCGACATAGACCCGCGCGTCGAGGTCGCCGATCGCCTGAAAGCGCGGTCCGTTCTCCGGCATATGGAACCACCTGCGCCCCAGTTCAAGGACGACCGGATCGAGATCCACGCCCACGGCGACGAGGCGCTCGCCGAGCACGGCATGCATCACACGCAGAATGCTGCCGGCGGCGCAACCCAGCGATAGGACCTGCACATCGCCCTGGGGCTTGTCGAGCAGGAACGCGAGCAACGCGAAGCTGTCGTAGTAGCGCCCGTTCGTAAACGGCGTTCCGTCGATCCAGACGGAATGGAACGAGTCGAGCCCTTCGTTGATCTTGAGCTCGCGCAGGACCCGTTTCCGGCCCAACACGTCCTCTGGCCGCTCGACCACCGTGAGCCGCTGATAACGGCTGTCCCGCCGCTCGACGATCCCGGTAGCGTCCGCAGACAGCCACCCGGGGGCAGGCTCTGGTGCACGCGAGAGCCAAGCGACGGCAGCAAAGAGCAGCGTCAGTGCGGCCGCTAGGCGCACGCGACGCGCCAGCACGAATGCGATCCAGGCAGCGCAG
>CAYSWE010000524.1:0-2016 GCA_964434515.1 uncultured Phycisphaerales bacterium
GAGAGCCCGCGCGCTGCGGACGAGGGCGGGTGCAGAATACGTTCGACCTCAGCCTCCGCCAAGTTGCCATGGCGGGCGAGGTTTTCGATCGTCTTGTAGCGCAGTTCGGCCATCCGCCGGCGATGCCCCAGCACCTGCAGGATCAGGAACACGACGAGCAGCGCCCCGCCGAGCACGCCCGCCAGAATGAAGGGCGCGTCCGGATTGGCTCCGCGAGAGCTGTACGACCGCACGAAGGCTGCCGCGGAGTCGTCGTCGGAGCAAATCGACGAGGCGAAGCGCTGACAGTCGAGCAAGAAGCTGTTCCAGGCGGGATCCATCGGGCGTTGCTCCGCAGTGAGGCCGGCAATCCGAGGCCTACGCACGCGCCCCGGAAGCTTTTCGATTCTACCGAGACTTCTTTCTAGGTGCAGCTCCCGCCAAACTCGCCAAGCAATCAAGGATCGCGGCCTGGTCCGCGGCCACGGCCGCAGCGTCGAGGTCGCCGGGGGCAAAGAACCCGACCCGATGGACGAACGGGAGTCCATGCGCAGCGGCAGCGGCGGCATCGCTCTCGCGATCGCCGACCAAGACTGCGGCCTCGGTCCCGGCTGCCTCGAGCGCGAAGCCCACCATGTCGGCCTTGGTCGAGACTCCGGGCGAGCCCGCGCACCACGCGTCGTCGACGTAGGTGCACAACCCCTGGCCATCGAGCATCGCGGCCAGGTACGGTTCTTGGCAGTTGCTCGCCAGAGCGATGCGCGTGCCCGCAGCGCGGAGTTCGGTGAGCATCGCACGCGTCCCGGCAAACAGATAGTCCCGACCGCCCGCGAGCTCGCGGACCTGAATCTCGACGGTGAGCGACTCGAGTTCGCGCCAATGCTCGCCGGCATCAGCAGGGAGAAGCGGCTTCCACAGAGCCGCATCGGCTCGGCCAATCACCGCCTCGGCCGTCGAACGATCCGGTGGCGGCAGCGCGCGACCGAGCCGGTCCCCCAGCGCTCGGACACCTTGCTGGATTACGCGCGGCCACCACTGCATCGTGTCGTGCAGCGTGCCGTCGATGTCGAACAAGACGAGCGGCGGAAAGGACCGAGGGGCGGGGACCACCGAGGCACTATGCCAGGAACCGAACGACAAGCTAGCGGTGCGAACCGCGGCCCTACGATGATGCCGGCTGTCGGACAGATTTTCCGAGCCAAAGGAGTGCACTTTCTCTCCGTGACAACATGAGAAACCATCCCTACACCCGCTCTCTCGCGTGGCTGCTCGCCGTCTCGATCACGACGGGGACAGGCTTCGCACAATCCCGCCCCTGCGCCAGCGGCAACGACGCGAACAATACGGCAAGCAAGTCGCTCACAGCATTCGGCTTTGCCGGCCCGAATCGCTCGGCTTGGGCCTACACCCCGAGCGCCCCGCTGCTGATCCGTGGCGGACGCATCCTGACGCGGCACATCGCCAGCTTCCGCTACATGACGCTCGAGATCTGGGACAACGATCCCGCGAAGAAGCTGCCCAAGTCGCGCCTGGCCGGCGGCTCGTGGTTCTCGCCCAAAGCGTCCAAGAACTCCTGGCAGGGCGCGAACTTCGACAAGACCGTGCTCTTGCGACCGAGGACCACGTATTGGCTCGTCTGGACCGACCCCGGCTTCTCGGGTGTGCCGGAGGAACCCGGGGGAAGCCTGCGTCTGCCACGAGCTCGCTGGCTGAAGAACGCCTGGTCGTCGGTGGCGACGCCGGGGGCGCTCAAGTTCCGGCTCTACTGCGCGCTGCTCGACACCAAGGGCGTCGGCGTTCGCGGCAAGCCCTGCGCGGACGCTCAGAAGTCGATCGGCAGTGCGTTCACGAATCAGGTGCCGACCGTGGGCAACGCCGACTACCGCGTCGAGGGCTCAGGCTTCCCTTCGGGTGCCCCGGCGCTGCTCATGCTCGGTACCAACAAGAACTTCCGGAGCGTACCCTTCGGCGCAGTCGCGCCCGGCTGCCAACTGCACACCGACATTGTCCTGTTTCTGTTCGCAACCACAGGCACCG
>CAYSWE010000524.1:2026-3647 GCA_964434515.1 uncultured Phycisphaerales bacterium
CTGAGGTGAACCATGATCGGATTCGATGATCGAGCGAAGGGAATCGCGACGCACGTCCGCTTCCCGCTGCCAATCCCAGCAACGACCAGCCTCCGCGGCACCTACATCGGCGCGCAGATCGCCGTGTTCGACTCCGCATCGAAGAACACACTCAAGTTCGCGTTCTCCAATGGCCTGACCACCACGGTGCAATAGCTGATGAATCCAGTCTCTTCGACGGCGGCGCTGACAGCACTGGCAGCACTGCTGTGCTTCCCCCCAGCGATCGTCGCACAATCCAAGCCGTCGACCCGGCCGCACAAGAAGAAGCGGTCGCTCCCAGCGATGAAGTTGCGCGCGATGCCGCTGATCAAGCCCAAGGCAAAGTCGCCGGCCGAACTGACCAAGCTCTACGAAAAGCTCCTCGCCGAACCCTTCGTGGAGAAGGGTGGCTGGATGACCGATTACGATGCGGCGCGGGCCCGCGCAAAGAAGGAGGGCAAGCTGCTGTTCGCCTACTTCACGCGATCCTACGCCTACTGAGGTCCGTGCAAGTCCCTCGAGAGCCGTGCGCTCTCCGATGATCGGATTGCAAAGTTCAATGCCAGCGTCGTGCCGTACATGCACGTAACGACGCGCATCCCGGGCCGGAAGTACGATGGCCTCCTCAAGGAAAATGGCTTCCGCGGCTTTCCAACCCTGTGCTTCATGGACGCGGACGGCAACGTGCTGCTGAGCCGTGTGGATCGAACGATCGCCGGCTTCGAAGCCGGCAAGAAGCGTGTCGAGCACTACCTGGAGCTCGCGAGACGCGCCGCCGCGGGCGACACGAGCGTCGCCAAGACGTTGCTCCTGACTCGCATCGAGCTACGCAACATTCGCTACGACGAAGTGCGCAAGACGGCGGCGCGCCTCGACCTCGACGCACCGCAACGCCGGGTCGTCCACGAGTTCCTGCTACACGAAATCGGACGCCTGGATCTCGAGCATGCCAAGAAGCGGCTCAACGAGCTGCGACCCGAGCTCAGCGAGGCGATGGCCAAGCAGGCCGACCTAGTCCTCAACGACATCAAGATCGCCGCGCACGTCAAGCAGATGAGCGCGACCGCGCGCGCTTCGGGCGGCCGGATGAGCCGTGAGATCTGGTACGACATGTACCGAAAAGGGATGATCCCGAGCCCGCGTTCCGGGCTCGCGTTCTCCTATTGGAACGGCGTCGCGATCTTCGCGGAGAAGGCCAAGGACATTCCCGCATTCACGGCCGCAGTCGACGGACTCCGTCGCGTGCTCGGCAACGGGCCGAACCGGAGCTACGTCGAGCGCCTGCAGAAGCGCCTCGCCGCACTACGCGGGAGCTAGTGGCCTGACGCAGAAGCCGGCATGGCTGCGACGGCCGCACGTCGGTCTATCGCAAACGTTGCCGTGGCTTCGGGGTCTCGCTGGCCCCGGTACGCACGCCCGCTCCTGGCCGTGCGAAATGTGAGTGGGCGCGGAGAATCGCCCCACAGATGGGCGCCTGACCTCGTGTTCCTGGAATCCGCCTCCAACGTTCGCACGCTAGTGGCCAAGAAGGCGATCACGCCAACGGAGGGGACTCGCGCCATCGGATGGCTACCGAAGGCTCCGCGTGTCGACGACCGGA
>CAYSWE010000525.1:0-3646 GCA_964434515.1 uncultured Phycisphaerales bacterium
GCAGAACGCCGTGCAGAGTTCGTGCATCGTGAAGGTCTTCGGCATGAGCGCGAGGAGTTCGCGTGGTCGCAGCGACAGTTCGCGCAGGCGTTGTCGGGCGGCCGACACGACCGCACGGTGATCGAACGCGAGACGTGGTGGGCGCGCGAGCGAAAACCAGCCGACCTCGGCCGCGTCGTCGCCGGCGCGCGCGGGTGGCTCTTCGCCGACCGCGAGCGCGAGGTAGACGACCGAGACGGTGCGACCGCGCGGATCGCGCCCGACCGTGCCCCAGGCGCCGAGTTGGTGCACCGCGCCGACTTCGAGCTGGGTTTCCTCGTGTAGCTCGCGGCGGGCGCCTGCCTCAAGCTCCTCGTCCATGTCGAGGAAGCCGCCGGGCAGCGCCCAAGCGCCGGCGAATGGGGCGTGCTTGCGTCGGATGAGCAAGAGTCGCGGCTTGCCACCGCCGACGTGGCACACGGCGAGGTCGAGCGTGACGGCCGGGCGTGGATACTCGTAGGTGTGAGTCATGCTACTTCGTCGCCGGAGCTTGGCCGAGTGAGTCGACGTAGCGCTGCAGCACCGGGCGTGTCGGTCGCAACCGGCTCGCGAACTCGCGCAGCCGAGCGTTGCGCCCGCGTAGCGGAAGCTTGCGGCGCACCACGGCAAGCGCCTGGACGGCCACTGCGTCGTCCTGGTCGACGAGTGCCGCGCCGAGTTCTTTGGCATGCAGGCCGACGCGCCCGACCAAGCGTTCGGCGATGGTGCGTGGGCTCTCGTACTTACCGTTGTGATCGACGTCCAGCCAGACCGGGTTGGTGGCGGCCATGCTGTACGGCGCTTCGATCTTCCAGAACCGTTCGTTCACCGGCTTGCCCGTAACGACACACACGAGCCACGCGTCGTGCGCCGGCGTCGAGATCTCAAATCGCAGGAACTGGTTCATGGCCTCGCCGTTGGGCTCGAGGGAGCGGCGCGCTACCTCGGTGCCGTTGACAAAGACGCGCGCCAGCTGCGGGGTGATCCAGGCCGGGGCCGCGACGCGCAGTCGGACTGCGACCTTGCGCTCATCGACTGGGACGGTGTCCCCGAGTCCATACTTTTCGTCGACCCAGATGTCGCAAAAGATCCCCAGGCTGATCGAGGTCCTGCCTGTGAGAAAGGCGTCGCACGCCGCGTCGACGTCGATGCGCGCCGGATCGTCGGTCTTACTGCGGACGTAGGTGCGCCCTTGCCCGACCGGGTAGCCGACCGTGTGCGAGTCCGACGAGCCGACCGCGAAGATCGTTTCGCCATGGTTGAGCAGCGCGAACCAGTCCCGAAACAGGTAAAGGGGATCGGGGAGCAACGCTCCGGAGTTGGCCAACTCCATCGCGTCGAACGTGAGCTTCCGCGGGCCAGTGGCGCGTTCGCCGGAGATGCGGTTGAGGCGCTTCTGGCCAAATGGCCCCTTTCTTAGGTCGGGCCAGCGCGGATGATTGAGGATCACGACGCGCGCGCCCTTCTTGCGGATCCCGGCGAGGATCTTGACCCAATCGGTCAGACGATACTCGGGCACCTTGTCTTTCGGGTTGAGTGGGAACGCGTTGAAGTGGCCGAGCTTGGTGGTCACCTCATTGCCGACCACGCTGGTGAAGTGCTTGGTCAAGCCGAGCTTCCGCTGCTTGGGGCGGTAGTCGATATTGTGGTTGTGGTCCGTGGCGATCGCCAACTCGACACCCTCGCCCGCCAGTGTGACGAGGCGCTCTCGTTCGCTCGCGTCGCCATGGCCACTGTGCTCGAGCGTGTGGATGTGCGTGTCGCAGGCGACGTATCCGGTCGTGTCGACGGTGCGCGTGAGGCGGAAGTCGAGTTCGGTCCCGGCTGGGTTGGCGACCGTCACTTGGGCCGCACCCAGCGACCACTCGGAACCACGCCCCGCGTGGAACCGGTAGCGGCCGCGCGGAATCTCGAACTGCGCGTCACCCGAACTGGTGTAGACGATGCCCGGTCGGACGGCCGTCGTCTTGCGCGTGCCGAAGTAGACCGGGACGAGCTCGTTGGCCTCGCTGGTGATCGTGATGCGCGCCGGCAGCGCACGCCCATCGGCGTCGCGGACGCGGACGCGGACCGGACGCAAATGGAACACTTCGCGGAACGGCCGCCGGTGTAGGCGCACGTTGCCGATCAGGATGTCGTCGGTCTTGCGCGTTGGCTCGAAGCTGAGCTTGTTGCGGCCGTCACGCAGCGTGTTTGCTGGCACGACGTAGTTGAAGTCGCGGGCTTCTTTCTTGTTCTTCTTGAGCCGGCCGATGCGCTTGCCATTGAGCACGATCCACCAGACGTTGTCGGCGTCCAGGTGCCGAACGACGAGGCAGCGGAGCTTGGTCGAGGCCTTGGCCCGAAACGTGAACTCGAGTCGGCTGCCTTCAGGGTCTTCCGGGACGCCAGGCCAGGTCTTGACCCGGGAGTCGCCGAGATGGTGCATTTTGGCGTGCAGGACGATCAGGTCGTCCTCGCCACCAGCCTCCTGGGGTGGGCACCAGCCAGCAAGCAGGGCGACGAGGCAGGGAAGCGTCAGCATTTCTGGTTCGTTGGCATAGGTGGACCGATTCTCACGATCGGTAGACTCTGGGCAAGATGAAGCCTGTCCACAATCACGTTCTTTCGCAGCTCCTCTCGTTGTCGTGTCTTGGCGTGCTTGCCCTGTCGGGCAGTGCCGTGGCGCAGAGCGGTCGGCCGCCCAACATCGTCATGATCCTTGCGGACGATCTCGGCTACGGCGATCTCGGTTGCTTCGGGCATCCGACGATCCGAACGCCGGAGCTCGATCGCATGGCGCGCGAAGGCCAACGCTGGACCGACTTCTACGTGTGTGCGCCGGTGTGCACGCCGAGTCGTGCCGGTCTCCTGACCGGCCGGCTGCCGATTCGCACGGGGATGTGCTCGGACACGCGCCACGTGCTGTTTCCGGACTCGGCTGGCGGATTGCCGGCCGCCGAGCTGACGATCGCCGAAGCGCTGCGGGCGCGCGGCTATGCGACGGCCTGCGTCGGTAAGTGGCATCTCGGCCACGCGCGTAAGTTTCTCCCGCTGCAGCATGGCTTCGATGAGTTCTTTGGTCTGCCGTACAGCAATGACATGACGCAGCGGCGACGCGGCCAGCCGCCGCTGCCGCTCTTCCGCGGCAACGATGTCGTCGAGTACGGCGTGGACCAGACCAAGCTGACGCGGCGCTACACCGAGTTTGCAATCGACTTCATGCGGCGTAAACGCGACCAGCCGTTCTTCCTCTACTTTCCCCACACGTTTCCACACGTGCCTCTGTTTGCCTCGGAGAAGTTCCGCGGGAAATCGCCACGCGGGCGCTACGGCGATGCCGTCGAGGAGCTCGACTGGTCCGTTGGCCGTGTGCTGGCGTACTTGCGCGACAGCGGGCTGGCCAAGAACACACTCGTCGTGTTCACGTCCGACAATGGCCCGTGGCTTTCGCGGCGCATGCGCGGCGGCAGTGCCGGTCTGCTGCGTGGTGGCAAGACCACGACCTGGGACGGTGGCATGCGCGAGCCGACCGTCGTGTGGTGGCCCGGGCGCGTGCCCGCCGCGAGCACGGTTCGTGGCATGGGCTCGACCCTGGATCTGCTGCCAACGTTCTGCGCTCTGGCAGGTTCTACCTTGCCCAAGGATC
>CAYSWE010000526.1:0-3641 GCA_964434515.1 uncultured Phycisphaerales bacterium
CGACTGGCGCCTCTACGATACGATCTACACCGAGCGCTACATGTCGACGCCCAAGGACAACCCGGACGGGTACGCGAAGACCTCGTGCATCCTGGCGGCCAACCGCTTGCACAGTCACCTCGTGCTCATGCACGGCACTCAAGACGACAACGTGCACTTCCAGAACACACTGGAGTTCGTCTATGCGCTGCAGCGGGCGGGCAAGGATTTCGAACTCATGATCTTCCCCAACTCCACGCATGGCGTTCGCGGCCCGCAGGGCAACCAACGCCAGCGCATCGAGTGGAACGCGATGCGGCGTATCCTGCTGACGCCGTAGCTACTCGCCGGCCGTGGGATCACGGATCGCGAAGTCGTTCTCGACAGGTTGGTCGAAGTAGAGGTCGAGCGCCATGAATAGCGCGCGCGCGTAGCGTGAGAACCAGACCGGCATGACGACGCCGAACGTCACACCGCTTGACACCAAGAGCCAGCGCGGCATCGGGACCAAGAGGAAGTGGAACAGCACGAGCCCGACCAGAATCCCGCCGGTGATCGCGTAGTTGATATAGATCGCCCCGAGGAAGTAGCCGTTCTCCCGCTCGAAGCGGTAGCCGCAGGCTGGGCAGTACGCGTTGCTTCGGATCATGCCTCGAAAGATCCTACCCTTGCCGCAGACGAGGCAGCGCAGCGCGAGTGCGCGGCGCAAGAGACGGCGGATGCGGATCGTCGTGGTCATGTCTCCTCTTGCGTTTGGAGCGCTACAGGGTGACGGGGTCCATCTTCTCTGGATCGATACCCAGCGCTTGGATTGCGCGTGTGACGGTCGCCGCCGGCAGCTTGCCGTCTCGGTAGAGTCCTTCGAGAGCGCCGAGTACAATCGACTCGGCGTCGACGCCGAAGTAACGGCGCAGCGCTGGGCGGGTGTCGCTCATGCCAAACCCGTCGGTGCCGAGCGGGACAAAGCGACCTGGAACCCAACGTGCGACCATCTCCGGCAAGGACTTGATGCAGTCCGTTGCGGCGACGAACGGACCTTCGACCCCAGCGAACTCCTTGGCGATCCACGGCAGGCGCGCGTCTTGGTCGGGATGCAGGCGGTTCCAGCGTTCGCAGGCAAGTGCGTCGCGCCGCAGCTGCTGGTAGCTCGTCACGCTCCATACATCGGCGGACACGTCGAACTTCTCGGCGAGCAACGTTTGGGCCCGCAGAACCTCGACCATGATCGACCCGGAACCGAGCAGCTGCACGTGATGCTTGCGTCGCTTGTCGGCCACGCGGAACCGATAGGCGCCGCGCAACACGCCGTTCTCGACGCCGTTCGGCATCGATGGCATCGGGTAGTTTTCGTTCTGCAGCGTCAGATAGTAGAAGACATCCTCGTCCTCTGTGACCATGCGGCGCAGCCCGTCGCGCACGATCAGAGCGATCTCATAGGCGAACGCCGGGTCGTAGGCGACGACGTTGGGGACGGTGGATGCCAGCACCGGGCTGTGCCCGTCGGCGTGTTGCAGCCCCTCGCCGTTGAGCGTGGTGCGCCCTGCGGTCGCGCCGAGCAGAAAGCCGCGGCCGCGCGCATCACCGAACGCCCACATCTGATCGCCGGTTCGCTGGAACCCGAACATGGAATAGAACGTGTAGAACGGGATCATCGGCACGCCGTGCGTCGCGTAGCAGGTGCCCGCGGCTGCGAACGACGCCATGGACCCGGCCTCGGTGATGCCCTCTTCGAGCACCTGGCCGTCCGGGGACTCGCGGTAGTAGAGCAGTAGCCCGGCGTCCACCGGTTCGTAGAGCTGTCCCTTGGCGGCGTAGATTCCGACCATGCGGAAGAACGGGTCCATGCCAAACGTACGTGCCTCATCCGGAATGATTGGCACGATGTGCTTCCCGAGTTGCTTGTCACGGATGAGCTTGGACAGGAGGCGCACGAAGGCGATGGTCGTCGAGACGCCGTCCGACCCCTCCTTGGTCCCCTTGTGGAACTCCTCGTAGATCTTCGGGCCGGGAAGCTTCACGTCGACGATGGTCTTCTTGCGTCGCGATGGGAGGGAGCCACCCAGCGCCCGCCGCCGCTCGCGCAGGTATTCGACTTCGGGGCTGTTGGGCCCCGGGTGGAAGTAAGGCGCGTCGGGGAGGTTCTTGTCGGAGATCGGCAGATAGAGCCGGTCGCGGAAGGCGCGCAGCTCTTCGAGGCCCATCTTCTTCATTTGGTGGGTGACGTTCTTCGCTTCGAAGCCCTCGCCGAGGGTCCAACCCTTGACCGTGTGGGCGAGGATGCAGGTCGGCCGCCCTTTCGACTCCGTTGCGTACTTATAGGCCGCATAGAGCTTGGTCATGTCGTGCCCGCCGCGCCGCAGACGCCGTAGCTGGTCGTCCGTCAAATGGGCCACGAGCTTCTGGATTTCGGGGCTACCACCAAAGAACTCGGAACGGATCTCGCTCCCCGCCATCGTGGAGAGCTTCTGCCAGTGCCCATCCACGAGCGTGTTGACGAACTGACGCAAGCTCCCGGTCGCGTCGTTGGCAAAGATCGGATCCCACCCAGCGCCCCAGATGACCTTGATGACGTTCCACCCTGCGCCGCGGAACACAGCCTCGAGTTCCTGGATGATCTTGCCGTTGCCGCGCACCGGTCCATCGAGGCGCTGCAGGTTGCAGTTGATGACGAACGTCAAGTTGTCGAGGCCCTCGCGGGCGGCGATCGACAGGGAGCCCAGCGCTTCGGGTTCGTCGGTTTCGCCATCGCCGAGAAACGCCCAGACGCGGGACCGCGACGTGTCGACGAGCCCGCGCGCGTTCAGATAGCGATTGAAGCGTGCCTGATAGATCGCACTGATCGGTCCGAGCCCCATGGACACCGTGGGAAACTCCCAGTAGTTCGGCATCAGGCGTGGGTGCGGATAGGACGGTAGGCCCTCGCCGCGCTCGACCTCGCGCCGGAAGCTCTCGAGTCGCTCCTCGCTGAGCTTGCCCTCCAGGAAGGAGCGCGCGTAGATCCCCGGAGCCGCGTGTCCCTGGTAGAAGATCTGATCGCCCGAGCCATCGCCGTCGGCGCCGCGGAAGAAGTGATTGAACCCGACTTCGTAGAGCGACGCGGCCGAGGCGTAGGTGGAGATGTGGCCGCCGAGCCCCGGATACTTCTTGTTGGCCCGGTGCACCATCACCGCCGCGTTCCAGCGAATGATGCGCCGGATCCGCCGCTCGAGGTCGAGGTCGCCGGGGTACGCCGGCTGCTCGTCCACGGGGATCGTGTTGACGTAGTCGCTCACCAGTCGGCCCGGCGGCAACGCCCGATGCGCGCGCGCGCTGTCGATCAGCTTGGCGAGCAGAAAACGCGCGCGTTCCGGCCCACCAGCGTCGAGAACCGCGTCGAAGGACTCGAGCCATTCGCGTGTTTCTATCGGGTCCACATCACGCGGCGTAGCTGGCACGGGGATTGGCATCGAGTCGGGCGTGGGCGACTCCTGCGAGGTTCTAAAGCGATCCGACGCTCCCGCGTCCACGGCTTTTCCAGGCATCGATAGTCTTGTTCCTTGGCTGCGTACCCTCGTACCTTACGGAATCGCGCGGGGAGGAGTGCAAAAATCGGCAAGGAGCATAGTCGACTCGGGCGCTAAGGGCCCGCGGAAGAGTCGGTTCGTTCCAGCCAAGTTGCGTGC
>CAYSWE010000527.1:0-3624 GCA_964434515.1 uncultured Phycisphaerales bacterium
AGCGGAGCTCTGAGGACAGCCGCCGCGCGCTCCAACAGCGGACGGTCGTGTTTCCTTTGCCAGGCCAGCGCGAACACGTGAGCGGCTTGTGTGCAGGCGGGGTCCGTCCAAACGGCATCGTGGTTCCCGCGGAGGATGCCGCCGCGTAGGGGTGTACCGTGAAACGGCGGCGACCACACCTGCTGGAATGGGAGCAGCCGTTCGGTCCAGCGCACACCGATATCCGCGTATGCTTCGTCACCGGTGGATTCCGCGAGGGCGAAGGCCAACAGCGCCGTGTCGATGATGGAGCGGGCGGCAAGGGTGTTGGTCCCTGGCGCCTCCGGTTCCCCGTCCGCGGTCGATTGCACGGCTGGCGCGAGTGGCTCGAGCGTCGTGCGGTCTCGCAGGGATCCCTTGGCCCCTGCGAGCTCAACGGCCGAATGGGCTCGCGTCGCGGCGATCAGGAAGCGCGGTTCGGAGGTCTCTTGCGCGAGTCGAACCAGGAAGCGGCCGATCGTGGCTGTCTCGGCCGACCCTTGAAACAGAGGGCCCCGTACAGGCTCCGCGCTTGGTTCGAACCACGACGGAAACGAGCCGCTCTTGTGTTGGTTCTTGATCAGAAACGAACCGAGTTCCAGGGACTTGCGAACGCACTGCTCGGCTAGGGCTGGATCGGAGTCGGCCCAGCGCAGGAGCCACATGCCGACGCGTGCCGCGTCCTGCGTGCTGAGACGCTTGTGCGGGTCGAGCTCCCAGCTCACATGACCGGTCGTCATGTCGATGAGCGCGCGTGTTCGGAACAGGCCGCCGACCGACTTGGCCGCAAGGAACAGCCGGCAGACGCCGCGGGCGAGCCGTTCGATTCGGGGGCGACCGTGCCGGCTCGCCCATCTGCGGAGTGCGAGAGCGGTCGCGAGGGGGCGATGTTGGTCGTCGTGGATCATGCGAACCGTGCCGGTTTCGAGTTCGGCCATGCTGTCCGCTAGGCACGCGAATCCGCCCTTGCCCGGAATCGGCGCGAGGGCCTTCGCCGTCAAGGCGATGTGTTTGTCCAGCACCTCGCGAAGGCGCGTACGGGGGCCGAGCTCGGTCGTGGGTCGGTTTTCTTCCCAGAGCTGCCTCACCAACGTCGCGACTGCGGCGCTTGGCCCGTCGTCCGTGCTGAGGAAGCGAATCGAGTGCGCCAAGATGAGCGTCTCGGCTGCGAGTGTCGTTGGCGTCGAGGCCACGACATAGCGGCGGGCACCGCGTGGTGAGATGCTGCCCATGCCCAGGACGAGCCGGGGAGTCTGTCGCGAGCCGCGTCGCGCGAAGAACCAAGCAAGGCGCCGGTGTCGAGTCAACACGCGGAGGTCTGGGACGATCGCGACGCCGACTTGCCTGCGTGATGCGAGGAGCAAGGGGCTCGCAAAGCTCGCATCGGGCGCGATCTCGAGTGGCCCGTGTGCGACGTAGGGCAAGTAGAGCGAGCTAGGGGGGGGCGCGCCGAGCCACGCATACTCGAGGGAAACCTCCAGCACGCGGTGGCGAACGCCGATCGTGTCTTGGAGTTCGACGTCGATCGATTGCGGGTCTTGGCCCGCCCGAAGCCTTAGGCGAAACTGGTGGTCGTAGGCCGGTTTGGTCCGCAGAGTCCACACATCGCCGTTGTGCTCGAGCCGTGTGAATCGGATCGTCCTTGCGTTGGGTCGCGAGTCGCGACCGAGCGTGACGACGTGCACGCCGTTCAGTCCGAGTGCCGCTGCGCCTGCGGGGCTACTTGCTGCGACTCTGAGCCGAAAGCCCGTCGTGTTCCGGTCGATCGAGATACGCGCGGGACCGATCTGGGTGCTGGGTGCGATCTGGCCCCAGCCAGAGGTGGTGCAGAGAACGAGCGCAAGCAGGGATGGCGTTCCACGAATCACCGTTCGAGCGTCCATGCCTGCACCGTACAGCAAGTCGGGCAACGAACCACCGGTCCGTTGCCCGACTGCCGCGGCCTGTGCGTCTGGTCAGATGGCCAGTGTCGCCATGATGCGCAGGATGATGTCGTCCGAATCGCTGCCGGAGTCCGGATTGACGTTTTGGAACGTGATGTCGCCCTGGATCTTGCGGGCGTGCCCGTTCAGGTACTTGCTGACGCCGAGCGTGAACTCGGTCACGCTGCCGTTGATCGCGCCGCCACCGCCGACTGGCAGGGACAGTCCGCCGCCCGTGGTCCCTCCGGACGCGGCGGTGATCAAGGCTGTGCCGTTGTTGCTGTCGATGTCGACCATGGACACGCGCGCGCCGACGCCCCAGCCGTCTTCGAGGGCGTACGAGCCCTGGACGTTCCAGCCGTTGGCATCCGTGTCGGTCGACCCTGCGACGTCCGGCTCGGCGTTGTAGAAGAACGCCTCGGCGAGGACGTGCACGCCGTTGCCCTTGGCGGAGCCACCGAAGTTGAACGCGAGCACGTCGACGTCCGGCGTGCCACCGCCGACGCCGCGCTCGTTGCCGATCCAGAGTGCGCCATGGGCCGAGAAGGCCCACTCGTCGCTACGCTCCAGGTCACCCTGCTTGTAGCTCTCGAGATCGCCGGCGTCGCCTTGGAAGTCGTAGTTGGCCCCGAACATGAAATTGATCTCGTTGTCGCCGTTGTTCGTGTTGGGCGCCGAGCCGAATCGGTTGCCCGCGGCCGTGTCGCTGTTCCACAGGCCGACGTTGATTCGCAGCTTGTTCTCCTGGCCGCGGAGCGTGAGCAGCGCGCCGGTCGAACGGTTGTCGGCGAACGTGCGGGTTGCTAGCGAGCGTTCGGTGAACTCGAGGCCGCCGGAGGAGCCGGTGGCTTCCTTGCCGTATTGGGTCTTGCCCGCGCCAGCGCGGCCGGTCAGCGTCCAGTCCTCGTTGGACCAAAGCTTCTGCTGGATCCAGGCGTCCAGCATATTGCTGCCGGTGCTAGCCCACTCCAGGTAGAAGCGGAAGGTTGTGTCGGGACTGAAGACGTGGCCGTCGAACTTGGTGCGCGCGCGACGAACGCGGAAGTTTTGCACGGTCGGCTGGGCGTTCGAGCCCGGGGGCGGGTCGAGTTCCGAGAACCGCCACTGAACCTGGATGCGGTTGTAGATGCGCAGGCTGAAATCGTCGCCTGCGCTGAACGTGACACCGTGACCGGGGTTCGCGGTCACCGAGACATTTTCGAGAGCTGGAACGTGGACCTTGTCGAGGTCGACGTCGTCCGTGTCGTTGCCGCCGCTTGCCAGCGCGACGGGTGAAAGCAAGGCCAAGGCCAAGACGTTGAAACCAAAGCGGTTTCGCATAGCGATCCTCCCTACGGAATCGGAAGCTAAGAGGAAAGGTGGTACCTGGGTATCCGAACCCACGATTGGGCGGCAAGCGTAGAATGAGGTGGGGGTGCGACAAGTGAATTCAGGAAAAAGCTGTGCCTCGAATTGAACAAGGTTAGGTGAAAGTAAGGTTTAGGTAAAAGCGGCTGGCAACCCTTCGTTTCGGCAACCGGCCGCTAGATCGAAGTGCCGTTGAGCACGAGACTTGGCTGTCCGCCCCGTGCCGCCATGATTGGATCCTGCGTTCTCAAACCGGTTCTGTTTTGATACTTCGATGACAACCGAAACGCTACGAACTGTGTGCGGCCGTGACTGCCCGGACGCATGTGCTCTCGAG
>CAYSWE010000528.1:0-3621 GCA_964434515.1 uncultured Phycisphaerales bacterium
TGACGAGTTTTGCGCTGACCAGCAGCAAGGCCCCACCCCATACCGGCGGCGCACTCCTCATATCCGCCATCGGGCGAACCAAAGGCTTGCCACTGCTCGGCGCCGAACTGTGGGTGGGCTTGAGCCCGGCGCTCCTCCTGCCGAGCGTCACCGACAACCTCGGCAATGCCCGCGTCGCTGTGCCGCTCGCGATTTCCCGCGACACGCGGCTCTATACGCAGTTTGCGTGGCTATCGACCGCGAGCTGCGGCAAGCTCGGCCAGCTCGCGACGAGCTGGGGGCTCGAACTGCGCGTCCAGTAAAGCCTGCGTGCCCGAGACACCACGGCACGGCCTGGATCAGTCACGCCAGGCCGCGGGCAGCCCACGCTTGGTCGCCAGCAGGATCTCGAGAATCGCCTTGCGGCGAGGACGCGACAGGTACTTGTAGCCTTCCTCACGAGCTCCGCCGCGCAGGACGCGCAAGAGCTGCGCGTAGACTACGTCAAGTAGGGGCCGCGGCAGCGCATCGAACGCTGGTGAGTAAATCACATAGCTGCAAGGATAGCGGAACAGACGCCGCCTGAGATCGAAGTCGCGTAAGGAGCGTCCGTGCGGATCACGCCGGGCACGCGCGGAAAACTCGGCGGCAAAGCCTGACGTCCCACAAATCCGATCGTGCAGTCGGGCTTCCCCTTGGAACATCAAGTGCTCGACGAGCGGCTTGGCGATCCGTGCGAGCCTCTCGCTGCGTTCCTCCGGTGTGCGACAACAATCCAGCAAGCGTCTCGCCTCGAATGACGCACGCGCGATCTGCGAATGCATCTGTGTCTGATGCTCGAGCACCATGAGCGCGACGATGTCACTGTGCGCCGTCGGATATCGCGAGGTATCGAATCGCTGCGACAGATCAGAAACGTTCGCTCCTGCGTCGAGGTCGATCTCGGTTGCGTGCGGCGCAAGCACGCTGTTGCCCATGTGACGCTCGCGACCGTGCGTCCCAGTGACATACCAACCTCCCCAGCGCTGCCGCAGCGGACTCTGGTAGGTCGTGAGAAAGGATCCCGAAGCGTAGCGCGGGTGGCCATCGGCTTTGGTGTGCACCGAGCGTATGAGTGTCCCGGGCCAGCCGTTCGTTCGCGGGCTCGCATGGCACGTCAAGCACTGCGTGTCGCGTCGCTCAAAGCGTGGCCCACCCTCGCGCCGTTGCAGGAGGGCATAAAACACCGGACCCCGTTCGGGATCCATCGAACTAACCTCGATCCACGGCGCGCCCGGGATCCACGCGACATAAACGTCATCGCCAAAGTAGATGGCCCGTGGCGTTTTCGGCGAAATACGCGCGACCTGCAGGCTCGTCTTCGAAAACACGAGCCCCTGCGACGATACGGGAATGTCGAGCGCAGTCAGCAACGCCGGTAGCCAACCCTTTTGCGCGTCGTAGGCCAAGTCGAACTCGCCCACGCGAAGCTTTGCCTGCAGCCGCTCGACCGGGCCCTTCGTCGCCGGTGCCTCATAGTGGATCGGCGCACCAACATAGGCTGGCCTGGTCTGGGTAAGCAACGAAACCACAGCCATGCAACAACCAAGCATCATGCCGGGCAGTTTTACTAGAAGTTTTGACTCTGACACGTTTCTTCTACTATCTGGTGATGACTGTCTTGCCTTGCCCTGATCTCGACGAAGCGATCCGCTTCTTCGTGGAGCGACTCGGTTTTCGCGTCGACGCGATCTTCCCGGCGGATGCACCGCGAGAGGCGCGCATCTCGGGCCATGGTACGACGATCCGCCTCGTGTCAGCTGCGGCAGAGCTCGCGCACGACGCGGACTGGCATGTCGGACGGGCTGGGATGCAGTATCGAGACCTCCTGCCTGGACGGGCGGACGGCGGCCTGGTCGTGTCCCATATTCGCGTGCCGAACGGTGGTGAGCTGCCGGACTATGTCCACTTCCACCGGATTCAGTTCCAGCTGATCTATTGCTATCGGGGCTGGGTGCGTGTCGTTTACGAGGACCAAGGCCCTCCGTTCGTGCTCGAGAGCGGCGACTGTGTGCTGCAGCCGCCCGAAATCCGCCACCGCGTGCTCGAATGCTCGCCAGGCCTCGAGGTCATCGAGGTCGGCAGCCCGGCCGAACACGAGACACTGGCCGACCACGAACTCACGCTCCCAACGGAGGATCTGCGCCCGGAACGCGTGTTCGACAGGCAGCGCTTCGTGCGCCATGTGGCCAAGGACGCCCGCTGGGCCACGCGGGGGCACGAGGGGTTCGAAGCTCGCGACAGCGGGATTGGGGCGGCAACCGAGCAACGATTCCAGGTCACGGTGCTGCGGCCGCGCGGCGCCACGCGCCTGCGGCTTCCTGTAGAGGCGGCTCGGCTCCGACTCATCGTGGCGCTCCGCGGCTCCGCGCGACTCTGCTGCTCGACACCTCACACTGGATCCCTCTCAGCCGGTTCGGCACACCTGGTCGAGAGCGAAACCGAGCTTGACGAGTTCGACGACTTCGAGTGCCTCGAGGTCTCACTGCCACGAATCGAGTCCGGCGCGTAGAGTACCCGGATGCGGCACAATCCCAGCGCGAGCACCTGACTCTGCTTGGTCTCGAAGAGGTCCACCAGCGCTATGGCGAGCGCGCGCTCCTGAGCGGCGTCTCGCTGCTCGTAGCCAAGGGGGAGCGCGTCGGCATCGTCGGCGCCAACGGTTCGGGCAAATCCACCTTGCTGGGCATCATGGCCGGCGAGGTGGAGCCCGACGCGGGCCGACGCACACTCTCTCGCGGGCTCGAGATGGGCTACCTGCCCCAGGAACCCCGCCTCGATCCCGACGCTCGCATCCGCGACGCGGCACGCGAGGGACTCGGCGCGCGCTCGGAAGTCCTCCGAAGCCTCGAAACGGTGCATGGCGCCATGGCCGCCCCCGATTGCGGGCCGCGCGATCTCGAGCGCCTCCTCGCCAAGCAGACGCGCCTCGAAGATCAACTCGAGGCACTCGGTGGGCATGACGTCGAGCACCGCGTCGAATCGCTGATTCGCGCCGTGGGTCTGCCGAATCCTGACGCGCTGTGCGGAACCCTCTCCGGAGGGGAACAACGTCGCACTGCGCTGGTTCGGCTACTCATCCGTAACCCCGACATGCTGCTGCTCGACGAACCGACCAACCACCTCGACGCCGAAGTCATTCGCTGGCTCGAGAATGAGCTACTCGCGTCGCATGCGGGCCTCGTGCTGGTGACGCACGACCGCTACTTCCTCGATCGGATCGTCGACCGGGTTGTGGAACTCGATCGCGGCGCACTCTATGAATCGACGGGTGGCTATGCCGGGTATCTCGAGGCACGCCAGGCCCGGCTCGAGCGTGAAAACCGAGCCGAGGCGACCCGCCAGAACCTACTGCGCCGGGAAACCGACTGGATGCGACGCGGCCCACCGGCCCGCAGCACAAAGTCCAAGTCTCGCATCCAGCGCTACGAGCAGCTCGCCGCCAGTGTGCCCACGCCGACCGGCGGCGAGCTTACGTTCGAGATCCCCTGCATCCGGCGCCTCGGCGATCGGGTGATCAACCTCGATTCCGTCAGCAAGAGCTACGGTGACCGCACCATTCTACGGGACCTCGACCTCGAGCTCGGTCGTGGCGAACGCCTC
>CAYSWE010000529.1:0-3602 GCA_964434515.1 uncultured Phycisphaerales bacterium
AGCCGGGGAAACGCAAAGCTTCCGTAGGCTGACAGAGAGGCTATACATTCCCGCCAGTACCACTGAGAGGGCGGTCGTGCGGAAGGCAATGGTTCGTGGACGCTACTCGTCTGCGGGTGTAACGACACGTCTGCATCTGGTTCAATAGTCGATCTATGAGTGCAAACTTTGTAGGGTTTCGGACTGTCGCTCTTGTCCGGATCGTCTCCTTTTTCGCTGTCCTTGCCGCGGTTCTGTGGGGCCGGTCCCCGAAACAGGATGTCCGAAGTCGGTCTGGCCGAGTTGTGTCAGGACCGGTCATGTCGCGGAAGTCTGGGGGGCGCAGCGCCCCATCTGCGTCTGTCCATGGACCGCAGGCATCGAGGCCCAGTCGCGCCGCTCGAAGAGTGGTTGCTGGCGCTTCCAACCCGGAGTTGAATGTGCCTCCGTCGCCGGCCGAACACGTGGGCCTGATCGGTCCTGGCCAGGTCGCCCGCTTTGTCGGAATACTGGATGAGATCATCTCCGGAGCTGCGCGGGAGATCGCGGCTCACGAGAGCATCAAGCCTGAGTCCCGACCGCCTGCTGGAGAAAGGATCTCCGGTCGCGACTGGGCAGCAGGAGCGCGCAACGAGGAGTGGTCCCTTGACGCTGCGCGAAAGCGATTGCATCTTGCGCGGTTGCGAGCGGAACGGCGCATCGTAGCCGCGGGGAAGTACTGGTCCGTAACTGGGCTCCCTCCGGGTCGCTCAATCGACGAACTCCAGGAGGCGTATCTTCCCGCTGTGCTGTTCCAGCTTCCTGAGACTCGGACGGTAGCGGGGAAGAAGGTGCATCTGGTGGTCGCTGTGCTGCCGGATGCAACGGTGGATGTGGCACGTGCGGTCGCGCAGCACCGCACGGCGCGGCGTCAGTATTGGAAGCGTATCGTGGTGCTGTTCAACGCCCGTCCGCCCGCTATCCGAAAGTCTCTACTTCAGCAGTGGATGCGCCATGGCGCCAAATCTGAGAGTTCGTCTCGGAAAGATCGGTCCAGTGTCGCGAGTTTCTTCAAGCGAAACCCCGTTTTTGCGGCGATTCCTCGGCGCCTTGTCGGTGTCGATATGGAACGTGCGCGGTTGGCTATTCGATAGAGCGAACCGGAGCCTTCAGCTCTCTTGTATGGATAAGAGTCTACGATGATCTCAATCAGGTGCTCCTGCCGTTTCTGTGGGTCGCCTGAACGCGGAACCTCGCGCCTCGAGCCCGCCGACAACGGCAAGGTGCTTCGCCGAACAGTTACCTTGCGCTCGCTTCTACGCTAGCCCGATCCTCTCACCGACCGTGAGATCCGTGCCCCGAAACGTGAGACACGACATCGTCTCCTTGTGACGGAACGGTCCCTATCCGCGACATGCAAACGGTGCACGACGGGCAGTCGCCGCACTAGAATGCTGCCCATCATGCTTGCATTCGTCACGCTACTGTTCGTCTTGAGTCCGGTGCCGCAGGTCTGGGAACGCGCCATTCCCGGTGGTGGCGGAGCCTATGCCGCGGTTGGTGCGGGACCCGGTGGTATGTTGATCGCCGCCAGTGATCTTGGCGGTGCGAATCGCAGCCTGGATGGTGGTCGGAGCTGGGATGTGATTGGCTCGACGCGCGGACTGACGGCGACGCACGTGTCTGGCATTGGCTTTCATCCGACCGACCCGAAGGTCGTGTTCCTCGGGACCGACGAAGGCGTGTTTCGCAGTGGCGATGGGGCGAGCACGTTCCGGAACGTGCTGCGTGGCGGATTCATCGAGAACGTGGCGGTGTCCGCCAAGGATCCCCGGGTGGTCTACACCGGGCGCCACAGCCGCTACAACCGCGCGGATGGCCAGGTGTATCGTTCCGTCGATGGTGGCAAGAGCTGGGCGCGCGTAGACCGACAGCTCGACACCGGTCTGCGCATTCTCAAGATCCGAGTCGCGCGCGATGACGCCCGCACGTTGTTCCTGCTCTCGGGCAAGGGACGCTTCGCGAGTGGGCCGGAGCAGCTCTACCGCAGCACGGATGGTGGTGTGCGCTGGGTGAGGATCGGCGCGTCCCTTGCGCCGCGGATCATCGACTTCGCACTCGACAAACACGATCTGCGGACGGTGTGGGCCTCGGTGGACGACGCGGACGCGCGCCAGCTCGGCCATCTCTACAAGAGCACGGACGGGGGCACGACCTGGAAGCACGTCAGTCGCCGGAGTGGCTTGCTGTGGATCGATGCACGGCAGCGCAATCGTCTGCGCATGATGTCGTTCCGCTACCAGTTCCCCTGGCAGCCAAAGCGGGAGGGGGTTTGGGAGTCGCGCGACGGTGGGCGCACGTGGGCCAAGATCAGCACGGTTCGGAACTGGGACTCTGGCTGGTCGAAGGCGCATTGGGTGTTCAACGGTTCGTTTGCGGGGCTCTGCAATACGGCTGGCGAAGATCTGTCGAATCCCGACGCCTACTACTGGATCAACGGTCAGTTTGTGTTCGCGACCACGGATGGCGGTCGCACCGTGCGCAACCTCTTCACCCACGAACTCGGCGGCAAGCGCTGGACCTCCCGGGGGTTCGACAATGTGGTCCCGGTTTCGTTGGCGCTCTGCGAGGCGCGAGCGGGCCTCGTCTACGCCGGATTCTTCGATCTGGGGCTTTGGCGGAGCCTCGACGATGGCTGGACTTGGACCTCGTGCAACCAGGCCGCATGGACCGGCGGATGGAAGGGGCATGGCGGCAATACCGCGACGATCGTCACCGATCCGGCTCGCGGCAACGTTGCGTGGGCTCCGCAGGCTCCCTCGCCGAGCGGCAAGGCGACGCTCGGCAAGACCACGAACGCTGGCACCACCTGGACTGCGGTCGGTCGCGGGCTCGCGACACCGATCACCGGGCTTGCGCTGGATCGCCGCAGTCCTGTGCGTCGGCGGACGCTGTTTGCTGCTGCGGCGGGCGCTGTCTATCGGAGCCGTGACGACGGGGCGAACTGGGCGCGTGTGCTCGCCGGCAAGGACTGCCAGACGCTCGCCGTGGATCATTTCAACGGAGGTCTCGTGTTCGCTGGTGGCGCTGGCGGTCTGTGGCGCTCGACCAACGGAGGCGACACGTGGAGCGAGGTCGGCGGCCCCGCCATGCGGGGCACCGTGCCGGGCGAGCCCTGGCAGTGGGGATGGCGCGGTGTGTTCGACCTCGAAGCCTCGCCAGTGAAGACCGGCGTCATCTACGCCACGGTGCACGGTAGCGGGGGTGGTCTTTACCGCAGCCTGGCCGCGGGTGCTGCGAAGACTTGGCAGAGGCTTTTGCCCGGCGACAAGCTGCGCTCGGTTGCGCTGACTGCGGCGCAGCCGTTGGCGGTCCATGTGACTTCGTCCGATGCCTTTTGGGCCGGCGGTAGTGCCGCGCGCTCGCGCGGAGTGCTGCGCAGCATCGACGGCGGTAAGACCTTCCGGCCGCACAACGCGGGGCTCGCCTGGCCGTTCGCCATCCCGATCGTCGTCGACGCCAAGGACGCGTCCCGGGTTTTCGTTGGTTCGCCAGGCGCGGGTGTGCATCGCAGCAAGACTGCGGGGACGCTCCGAACCTACGGCCGTGGTTGTCCAGGAACGGGCGGCAAGCTGCCCGCGGTG
>CAYSWE010000530.1:0-3579 GCA_964434515.1 uncultured Phycisphaerales bacterium
GGGTAGCAGATTGATGATGGCGACGCCGTCCGGGCGCAGTCGCGTGGCGATGAGGTCGGAAATTGCGGTGACGCGGATCACCGGCTTGGTCTCGCCGTCGCTGCCAAGCTCCGAGAGGTCCTCGACGATGGCGTCGAAGCGCGTGCGGGAGCGACGTAGCCATTCCACAGCATCACCCTGTTCGATCGCGACGTCGCCCTTGAATGAGGCCGAGAGTTCCTCGAAGAGTTCGGCACCGCGGAGGTCGAGGTCGACGGCGGCGATGGAGTGCTGGCTGCCGAGTGCGCGCAGCGGGGCGATGATCCCGCCGCCGGCGAAGCCGAGCATGCCGACTTTGCTCCCCGGCGCGAACTTGGCGATCGCCGCCGCCAGCACATCGAAGATGCTGTCGGTTGGGCCGGGTCTGGCGAGGATCTCGCTCAACACCGCGCCGCCCTGTTCGAGTCGGGCACCTTTCTTGGTTCGTGTGATCTTCATCGCGAGGCGTCGCGAAGGCTACAATGTCCAGCCCGAGAACCCAAACGGTGTTGCCGATGTGTTCGATCGTTCTCTTGCCGCTACTCGCTGTGATGTCCATGGCTGCTCAGAATCCATCTGCTCGCCCGACCGGCAATCGTCTGTCCGGAAACCATCGCGCCTCGCGCTCGGAGGTGATCGCAACGCATGGGATGGTTTGCACGTCGCAGCCACTGGCAACCCAGGTCGGTCTCGACGTGTTGCGGCGCGGGGGCAACGCGGTCGATGCGGCGATTGCTGCCAATGCGATGCTTTGCTTGACGGAACCGACGGGGTCCGGTCTTGGTGGGGATCTCTTCGCAATCGTGTGGGACGCCAAGGCGCGCAAGCTCCACGGGCTCAATGCCAGCGGACGGTCGCCCCGAGGGTTGTCGCTCGCGAAGCTGCAGGCCGAACTCGCCAAGCGCGGGCTTAGTCGGATTCCGCCGCATGGAGCATTGCCCGTGAGTGTTCCCGGCTGCGTCGACGGCTGGTTTGCGCTGCACGCGAGGCTCGGCAAGATGGATATGCGCGCGGTGCTAGCGCCGGCGATCGACTACGCGCGACACGGCTTTCCCGTGAGCGAGCTGATTGCCTACTATTGGCGGTTGAATGCTCGCGTGTTACGGCACTTTCCTGGCTTTGCCGAGACGTTCTTGCCCGGCGGTAAAGCGCCGGCGAAAGGCGATGTGTTTCGCAATCCTGCGTTGGCGGACACGCTCGAGAGCCTGGCGAATGGCGGGCGCGACGCGTTTTATCAAGGTGCGATTGCCAAGACGATTGTGGCCTACCTCGCCGAACAGGGCGGGTTTCTGAGCGAGGACGACTTCGCGGCCCATCACTCGGAATGGGTGGACCCCGTGTCGACCGACTACCGTGGCTATGATGTATGGGAGCTTCCTCCCAATGGACAGGGAATCGCTGCGTTGCAGATCCTCAATGTTCTCGAAGGCTATGACTTGGCTGCCATGGGGTTTGGGAGCGTCGACTACGTGCACGTCTTTACCGAGGCCAAGAAGCTCGCGTTCGAGGATCGAGCGCGCTTCTATGCTGATCCAGCGTTTGGGAAGCTTCCGGTCCGCGGGCTCATTTCCAAGCGCTATGCCGATGAGCGTCGCAAGAAAATCGACCCACAGCATGCCGCGCGCAGCTACGCCGCTGGTCAACCCGAAGACGGCGATACCGTCTACCTGTGCACGGCCGACAGCGAAGGCAACATGGTCTCGCTGATCCAGAGCAACTACCGCGGCATGGGGTCGGGCATGACGCCACCGGGTCTGGGGTTCGTGCTGCAGGATCGTGGGGAACTGTTCGACATGACGCCGGGCCGCGCCAATTCGTATGCTCCTGGCAAGCGTCCGTTTCACACGATCATCCCGGCGTTCGTGACCAAGGACGGCGAGCCGTGGCTTTGCTTCGGCGTCATGGGGGGCGCCATGCAGCCGCAGGGACACGTGCAGATTCTCGTCAATCTGATCGACTTCGGGATGAACGTGCAGGAGGCCGGCGACGCGCCGAGGATCCGGCATATCGGATCTTCGCAGCCGACCGGACAACGCATGACGGACGGTGGCACGTTGCAGCTCGAGCGGGGATTCCCGGCCGGCCTCGAGGCCCTGTTGCGTAGGCGTGGCCACACCGTGCGACTCATGCGTGGCGGGTTCGGCGGCTATCAGGCAATCCTCCGTGACGTGCGTCGGGGTCTCTACATCGGTGCCTCCGAGTCACGCAAGGACGGCCAGGCCGCGGGCTACTGATCTGCGGTCGGCGTTTTTCATGAAGACGCCAGCACTTGGGCCCAACGACTCGTAGAACCGCCGTTTCATCCCCAAGAGGAGGCGACGATGAAGTTGCTGTTTTCCGCGATCGGCGTGCTGACGCTCGTCGTGCCCCAGGCTCTTGCCCAGCGACGCTCTGACCGAGGAGCTCAGGTCTGGAGCTTTCTCGCCAAGAAATACGACAAGAATGGCGACCACAAGATCACCAAGGAGGAGTACGCCCGGGGGGGCGACAAGTTCGCTGCCTTTGACAGCAACCATGACGGTTTCCTGACGGAGGCCGACTGGGAGCGTGGCGGCGGGCGGCGCGGCGGTGCGGCGATGCGCGCCCGATTCCTCAAGTCGATGTTGGCAACGCTGGCTAAGCGCGCCGACGCCGATAGCGACAAGACCGTGACGCGCGCGGAGTGGAAGCAGTTTGTCGCAGCCAAGGTGCACGAAGGTTCGGTCGACATCGCCGCGCTCCTCCCGAGTCGCTCCGGGGCGGCCCGCGGGCGCATGGCGCGGATGGTCGACTTCGTCGAGAGTGGGTTGGACACCGACAAGGACGGATCGGTCAGTGCCGCAGAACTCGGCGCTGTGTTTGCGAGGCTGGACACCGACAAGAACGGAATCTTGGCCGGCACGGAGTTCGGCCGCAGCCGCCAGCGTCGCGCCCCCGCCAAGATTCCCCAACCTGGCCAGGAGGCGCCGGACTTCGATCTACCGATCGTCGGCAACACCAGCCAGACCATTCGACTCTCGAGCTTCCGCGGCAAACGTCCTGTCGCGCTGATCTTCGGCAGTTACACCTGACCACCGTTCCGCAACTCAGCCGGTCGGCTGAAGCAGCTCTACAAGGAATACGGGAAGGACGTCGAGTTCCTGCTGGTCTACGTGCGCGAGGCGCACGCCATCGACAGCCGGAGCCCAATGGCGGCGATCCTGGTCGAAGATCCCATCAACGACAAGGAGCGCGGCAACGTAGCCAGTGCCTGCGTCAAGGAACTCAACCTGCCGATGCGAGCCGTGATCGACCGCATCGACGACAAGACCGGCGCCGCCTACTCGGCCTGGCCCGATCGCCTCTACCTCGTCGGCAAGGACGGCAAGATCGCCTACGCCGGCGGGCGCGGCCCATTCGGCTTCAAGCCGGACGAACTCGAGGAGTCGATCATCGAGGAGCTAGGCAAGATCTGGAAGCGCAAGCACGCCGCCAAGGGCAAGTAGGCGAGGCGCCCCAGGGGGCTCGTTCACGTCCATGTCGATGCTTTTTGAACAACCACAGAGAGCACAGAGACCACAGAGAGAAGGTTCCCCGGCGGAT
>CAYSWE010000531.1:0-3577 GCA_964434515.1 uncultured Phycisphaerales bacterium
GATGTATTGCACAAAGAAGCTCTGGTTGATTAGGTCCTTCGACGTCGGTATCGGCAGCGAAACCTGCCCCTCACCCTTCGCGTTGACCGCCAGCCCCAGGAGCAGATCGCCCGACACGAGCAGCTGACATCCGGGAGCGTAGGTCAACGGCAGCTTGAAGGCGCCCCACTTGGTGTTGGAGAAGCCAAGGAAGAAGATCGCCGCCGTATTGGCCTTGGCCTTCTTGAGGTCGAGACGCAGAGCCTGCCCCAGGACCGGCTTACCGGCGCTCGATAGCTCGGGGACGATCGACCCCTTGTCGCACGAGACACGATACTGCCAGCGGGTGTCGAAGCGGATCGGCCCCCAACGAGTGCCGTTCCACTCGTAGTGCACACCGGTCGATCCGGTCTTGGATACGGGTAGGTTCAACTTGTCGGCGTGGTCGAAGGTGATGAAGTAGATGTCGTTCTTGGCGATCGCCGTCACCGGGAACCGGACCGAGTAGACGCCCGCGGTCGTTCCGATCTGCAGGCTCCTGGCGATCAAGACCTTGCCGGGCTCTCCCGTGCTGTTGTTGATGGCCTGGATCGACACGGTGACGCTCGTCGCGGCCGAGCGCGCCGACGCGTAGAAGTCCACGCCGCAGATGTTCAGACCGTCGTTGCCGGTCGACTCGAGGATCGCCAGCTTCGAAAACGTCGTCGTCTTCCCGGCGGAGGTCTTGGTCCAGTTGATGCTCGAGCACACGCCGCACTTCTGCGGAGCTCCCGCACAACCCTTGCCGAACACGCCGAAGCTCGCCGCGACCGGTGGGCCCGAGCCCTCGGTGAAGCCCCAGCCGAACTCCTGCTTGCCCTTCTGAATGGCACCGACGACCGTGACGCGTAGCCGAACCGCGCCCGAGGATGGCGCGCGGAAGAACGCGACCTCATCGAAGTTGAGCTTGGTCTTGGAGCTTGCCAAAACCGTCGAGCCGCTCAGCACCTCGAGGTCCAGGTTCGTCCCCGTCTTGACGGTCATGACCTGCCGCATCCAGGCGATTGCGGCCCGATATGAGCGCCCCTTTTGCACGACGACGACCTTGGTCCAGGTGTTCTTCGCCGTGGTGACCGCGGCGCGACCGTGATGCGCGGCGTCCTTGGTCAGCTTCATCGCAGCGTCGTCCTTGAGGAGGCCGTGACCGTAGGCATTGCGGGTGTTGAACGGCGGGTTCTTGTTCTTCTGGCTGATGTCGAGGGCAGTCGCCAACAGGATCGCCTTCGTCTCGTCCGCCTTGAGCGAGGTGTTCGCTGCCCGGAGCAGGGTCGCGGCGCCACACACCTGAGGCGAAGCCATCGAAGTCCCCGACGCGATCCAGTTGGTGCTCTCGTTGTTGTTCCGAGGCATCACCGTAGTTACGCCGTTGCCAGTGATGTCCGGATAGAACCGGCCCGTGCCTGCGTGCGGCCCGCGCGATGAGAAGCTCGCCATCGTGTGCGCATTGCGGTTGACCGCGCCCACCGTAATGCCATTGACGCACGCCTGACTGAAACGCGTGGAGGAACCCGAGTTCCCGGCGGCCACGACGATGCAGACGTCTGCATTGAATGCGGCCGAGTCCAGCGCTTGTTGGCTCGGATTGACCGGATCGCCGGAGCCCGAGTAGCTGTTGTTCGCCGTCTTGATCTTGAACTTGGCGGCATCCGCGGCAACCATCTGCCAGGCCTTGGCGATCACCGCGAGACTGGATCCGCCGGCCGAGTTGTTCGACAGGGAATAGCCAACGATATCGGCGTGCGGCGCGTGACCATTGTCGGCGCCCGCCGTCCCCCAGTTTCCGCCGGCGACGATGCCCGCGACACCGGTGCCGTGCGGATGGGAGTTGTCCGGCGGGAAGGTCCCGACCTGCTTGTTGGCAAGCAAGCGGTTGCGCTTGGTCAACATCCCGTCCTCATAAAACGTGCGATGCGGACGATTCTTGTTGGCGCACTTCGAGTCCAAGCCGGTATCAACGATCGCCGTGGCGATTCCCTGGCCTACATCGCCAGCGAGGTTGACTGCATCCGAGTTGTGGTTCGCGGCGCTGGTCGCGGCGCGGATGAACGGATGGACTTCCTCGTTTGGCCACAAGCGACGGACATTCGCGAGCGCCCGCACCTGGCCCAGGCGGGCGAACGGAATCTCGATCGCACAGCCGTTGATGATCCACCACTGGTCGTAGACACGACCACCGAGCTTCTCGATCGCCGCCTCGAAAGGGGCTTGATCGATATGCATCTGCGCCTCCATCCGCTTGACGATCTTCTCGACCTCGGCGGCGGGACGGCCTGCATACATCGCGGCACGAAACTCGGACAAATCAAAGCTACGCTTTTGGAACGTGACGAGCCACTGCTCCGTTCCTGGGAGCTGGCCGGAAAGGCCATGCGCATCGACCGGCGCGATCGCCTGCGATGGCAGCACTCCGGAAAACGCGAGAGAGGCGAGTAGGGCGAAGGGAAGGATTCTCATCGACAGGTTCTCTATGGAGAAAGGAGAAGTGGTGGACGACACCGGGGGAGTGGTGTCCAGGGTTGCTGCGTGCGAGCATAGGAGTAGCGCAACGAACCGGCCAGGGTCGGCGTGTGATCATGGTCTTTCGCCACACTCGTTCGTCCGAGTCAGGGACGAACGCGCACCGGCCAGTGCAATGGGCTCCACGCGAACCCCCTGGGCAACCCCCCACGCCGCTCGCGTACGCGGAACAAGTATCTTTCCCCTGCGGCGAGCCGCGTCCCGTCGGCCAGCGTGCCGAGGAAATCACCGTTCGCGCCGGTCACGCGCATCGTGCGGTCGGGATCGATCCAATGCGAACGCCAAACGACGCGACGCGGCGTGGCCTGCACGACCTCGAGCTGCCAGCTCGTGGCGTCCTGCGATAGGCGCGGCGCGACACGCGGTCGCGCCGGAACGTCGATCGGACCAATCGGCTGCGTGGCGATCACGAAGTTGTCGATCCATCGACGTTGATCGACCGGAGAGCCCTCGTTCCAGTAGGTCTCGAGGAAGACGGCGTTGATGCCATGGCGCACGTATCGATCGCGGAAGTCCATGTTCTTCCGCTCGGCGTCGAGCATGCCATCGACGAAGAGTCGTGCGACGCCGTCGGACTTCCCCGGTGTGTTCAGCCGCCAGTGAACCTCGACGCAGACCCAGCGTCCGGTTTCCGCCCTACTGTGGAACGCGAACCGCCCGCTCGGCGCGTTCCCGAGCCATCGGAAGTGTGCGAAGTCATTGTATTTGGTCGTCAGAACGCGCCGGCCATCGACGGCACGAACCGGATCCAGCGTCAGCACATTCCCCGCCGTCCACACATGGAGAATGGAGGCCTGCGTCCAATCCGCGCCGGTGAACACGATGGCTCGCGAGTGCTTGGCTTCGCCGCCACCTCGCCACTCGCGCGGGTACCGGACATAGTACCGCCAGTAGATTTCATCGAAGCGCTCTCCGCGACGTACGGGCTTGCCGAACGGCGCATCGCCAAAGACAACCTTGCGCCCGCCGATGCCTTTCGTCCCCTTGCGGAACAAGCACTCCATCGCGCGACCGCGGCTTCCCAAGCGAACCTCGCTCGAGA
>CAYSWE010000532.1:0-3577 GCA_964434515.1 uncultured Phycisphaerales bacterium
TGTCTCGAAGAAGGCGTCGTCGCCAGCGAAGGCGAGCTCGACCTCGCCATGGTCATGGGAATCGGCTTCCCACCGCACCGCGGCGGCCCAACCGCCTGGGCGCGCAGCGAGGGCCTCGAGAAACTCATGAAACGAGCTCAGGAGCTGGCCAAACGCTTCGACCAACGTCTCGAACCATCCGAAGCGCTGCGGTCGCTAGCCCGCAGGCAAGTCGCGGTGAGCGCCGCACTAGGAACTCGCGCGAGCACGAGTTCCTAGCTGTTTTCCCGAGGCTTTTCGGCCGCACCGTTAGTCTTGGACCAGGCTCAGCACTTGCCGGCCATGCTCTGCCAAAGGCCGAACGCGTTGCCGTCCGGGTCGGTCACGATCGTGAACCAGCCAGCACCCGGGACCTCGGTCTTGCCCATGATCAACTTGCCGCCGTTGCTCGTCACGCGCTCGGTGTAGGCCTCGACGTCATCCACGTTGAGGTAGGCGACCATCTGCTGCGGCGCACCCTCGGGCCGCTTCATCAGGCCACCGCCGATGCCGCCCTCGCCGGAGTCGAACATGGGATAGTCCATGCCCTCGACGTGCGTAAACTTCCAGCCAAAGCACGCTTCGTAGAACGCCTTGCCCTTGCCGGTGTCGCTGACGGGGATCTCGATGTGGCACCATGCGCCGACGGCGGGTGGATTCTTCATGTCTTTCCTCTTTGCTCGACTTCGATTCTGATCGACTTCATTCGTCTGGTCCGGCACAGCGCCGGCCTTCTCGCACGGCACCCTAACAGGGCCGTGCTGACAGCGTCCTGTCAGCACGGCAAAGAATGTCTTGGCACGGCGAACCGTCTGCTACACCAGGCTCTCGAACTGGTCATCGCGTTACGACGTTGGCCGGCGCGGCTAATCATCGCGGTGCGCTTTCATCCCGCGCGGACTCCCCGCCGTGGAGGGTTCCTCTTGGTACCGGATCAGTACAATGCATAGGCTCCACACTCAATGTCTCCTCTATCTGGCCACGCTAGTGGCAGGATCCTTGACAGCACAAACGCCGAGGCTGGTCAAGGATATCAACACGACCCCGGTCCTTGCGTCGAGTTGGCCTCGACCGGCCCGCGCCAGTTCGGTCACCGAGGCCGAGTTTGTCACGGTCGGGCCGTTGCGGTATTTCGTGGCCAGGAGCGCTGCGACCGGGGAAGAACTCTACTGGACGATCGGCGCTGCTCGTGCACAGCTGGCCAAGGACATCTTTCGCGGACCGGCGTCCTCCTCGATCGAAGACCTGACGGCGGTAGGTGCCCGTGTCTTCTTCTCGGCAGATGACGGTATTCATGGTCGTGAGCTGTGGACGAGTGACGGCTCATCGACGGGTACGAAGATGGTCGCTGACATCGGCCCCGGCCTGCGATCCTCCTCCCCGCGTTCGCTTACGGAGATGGGTGGTAAGGTCTACTTCGCCGCAACAGATTCGTTGCGGGGCGACGAACTCTGGAGTTCTGACGGCACCAGCGCTGGCACGAAACTGGTCAAGGACCTGAATCCAGGCACGGCGAGTAGCTACCCGGTGGAACTGCACAGGAACGGGCCCGGCAACGAAATATTCTTCGCTGCGGAGGACAACGCGCACGGTCAAGAACTGTGGAAGACCGATGGCTCCCCGGCAGGCACCGTCCTGGTCAAGGATATCGCACCTGGCATAATGCATTCCGGCCCGGCAGGTTTCGCCAACTTGGGCAACGCAGTGTTGTTTCGCGCCGCTGCTCCCCCAGTTTACGGACTCTGGAAGAGCGATGGGACCGCGAACGGAACCGTCCTCCTAAAGACAATCCGGCCGACCACCCGACCCCTGCTGTACCGGGGAAAGCTCTTGTTCGCCGCCTTCCGCGCTTCGCTCGGCCAGGAGCTTTGGACTACCGACGGAACCTCGGCTGGAACGAAGCTGGTCAAGGACATCTATCCCGGCAGAACAGGGAGCCGGCCCGCGTCGTTCCACGTGCTCGGCACGATGGTGTACTTCGCCGCCGAAGGCATTGGCACTGGCCGCGAACTGTGGAGAACCGACGGGACCCGCCTTGGGACTACACTCGTGAAAGACATCTTCGCCGGAGGCTCCGACAGCTCACCGGCGTATCTGACCTCGTCCTCAGGAGTCTTGCTGTTCTCGGCATTCGAGCCAATCCACGGACGCGAGTTGTGGCGCAGCGATGGCACGGCAGCAGGCACGCGTCTCGTGAGTGATATCCACGTCGGATCGCCGGGGAGTCGCCCCAGATTCATGACTCCTGGTCGCGGCGGCGTGGTCTTCTCCGCGTTCCACCCACGGACTGGTGCGGAACTGTGGAGGACGGACGGCACCTCGGCTGGGACCAAGCTTCTTCAGGACATCGACGTTGTTCGGACGCAAGCCTCCTACCCGAATCAATTCGCCACAACGGCAAACGCGATCACCTTCTTCGCCGCTTCCGATGGCGCGCATGGAACCGAACTTTGGCGTACCGACGGCACGTCCAGTGGCACTCGTCTCGTAAAGGATATCCTCCCGGGTTCTGCCGGGTCGTTTCCGCACCGTATGACAGCTCTTGGCGACCGCGTCGTGTTTGCGGCAAACGACGTTCAGTTGCTGTCGAGCGAACTCTGGATCTCCGATGGCACGTCCGTCGGCACGACCCGCATCGCACGATTCGGCCCAATTAGCGGTCTATTCAGCGCCGGTGCGCTGGTCTATTTCGGTGCATACTCACGCGCATCGGGAGGCCAACTGTGGCGTACGGACGGGACTGTGTCGGGGACAGCCCTCATAAAGACCGTGGCTCGGTTCCGAGGGCTCCCCCCTTGCTGTTTCGCTGCGCTACCGAATGGGCGGGTTCTGTTCGCAGCAAGCGACAGGAGTCATGGAGTGGAGCTTTGGGGCACGGACGGAACGAGCCCTGGAACCGTGCGGATCAAAGACATCCGCCAGGGAACCTTGGGCAGTTGGCCGTCCGACCTGACCGAGTGGCGAGGCAAAGTCTACTTCGCGGCACAAGGAGCGTTTGGCTCTGAACTCTGGGTCTCGGATGGCACATCGAGCGGCACGAAGATGGTCAAAGACATTCAGAAGGGTCGGCTCGGGTCCTTCCCTTACTCCTTGGCTGCGAGTCGCGATGCGCTCTACTTCACAGCGGGTGATACCCAGCATGGCTCCGAGTTATGGAAAACCGATGGAACCTCCACGGGCACCGCTCTCGTGAGAGACATTCTCCCTGGACAGCCACCCGGTGCGCCGGGTTCTACCATGGCTCTTGGATCGCGCCGCACGTATTTCACCGCAAGGATAGGGCGCTCCCACGGGAGCCTGTGGCGTACTGGAGGAACCGCGGCGAGCACAGTTCGACATACCGGGATCGTGGTAACACCGACACACAACTCGCCCTTGGACAGCAATCGATGGCGCCTCCACGCCGCCGGCAACCGAATGTTCTTCGCCGCTTCCGATGGAACCCATGGCATAGAGCTTTGGATGCTCGAGGGCGGCGCCGTCGCCCGTAGCGTTGGCACGGCCTGCGGGACGCCGGGCAAGGCTCCCTGGCTCGTTGCCGACGATCCGGTTCTCGGCG
>CAYSWE010000533.1:0-3568 GCA_964434515.1 uncultured Phycisphaerales bacterium
ATCAATTTATACACGGCACGGCCCTTGGGGGGGACTTTTCGGCCGCGTTTCTAGAAACGCGGCCGAGTTGCCTCGGCCTCGCGCACAACGAGACCGTGCAGCCACCTGCACCGCCGTCCGTGTACACGCGCCGCTTAGGCGATCTGTTTCCGAAAACGGGCAACGGCGACGCCGAGAATGAGCAAGCAGCAGATCGAGAGACCAACGACACTCGGTACGAGGTCCGCGGCACCAGCGCCGCGTAGCACGATACCGCGCAGAATCTCGATGAAATACGTCACGGGAAGGGCGAAGCTTGCCCAGTAGATGGGGAGCGGCATCTCGGACCGTGGAAACATGAAGCCCGAGAGCAGGACCGAGGGCAACATGATGAGGAACGCGAGTTGCATCGCCTGTAGCTGAGTCCGAGACACGGTCGACACGAGCAGGCCAATACCGAGCGACGTAACGACAAACAGGGCGGACAGCGCGAGTAGCAACGTGAGGCTGCCGTGGATCGGAACGCCGAACACGAAGACCATGACGGCCAGCACAATGAGCGTTTCGAGAATGCCGACCAACGCATACGGAACGAGCTTGCCGAGGATCAAACCGGCACGGGCAATGGGGGTCACAAAGAGCTGTTCGAGGCTGCCCAACTCGCGCTCGCGGACGACAGCAAATGCCGTGAGGAAGAGCGTCACGAGTTGCAGGATGATCCCGACCAGGCCTGGAACGTAGAAGTGCGAACTCTCGAGGTCCGGGTTGTAGAGCAGGCGCGGGCGCATCTCGATCTGCGGTGCGAGACTCCTCGATAGGTCCAGCCCCAGAAGCTGCGTGGCGTTGAGTGCCGTGGTCGCAACCTGCGCATCGCTGCCATCGATCAGCACCTGGATCTGGGTCTGTTTGCCAAGCACGAGCCGATCGCTGTAGTCTGGGGGAATCCGAATCCCGACCCGAACTCGCCCTGACGTAAGCGCATCATCAAAGGCCCGCCGGCTCTGAACGCGCTCTCGGATCGCAAACGACTGGGTATTGGCAAAGCTCTCGATCAACGCGCGCCCGGCGGCGCGACCGTCAAGATCCTGCACGACGGTTGGGATGTTGACGATCTCGGTATCGACCGCAAAGCCGAAGATGATCGTTTGGATCACCGGGATCATGAACATAAAGAACAACGTCGCCGGCTCGCGTCGGATGTGGGAGAACTCTTTGAGAAACACAGCGACCAAACCGAAAAACGGGCGCGTGCGGGCGCGATGGTTGGCGCGTGGCTTCTCGATCGGCAAGATCGGCTCGAGGAGGATCGGATCGACGCTACCCTGCCCGCCCCGACGCGTCAGCGTAACGAAAACGTCTTCGAGGTTCGGGCCGACCGTGCGCACCGGCGCTCCTCCCGATAGCCGGGCGATGTCCGCCGTCGATACGCGGTCCTCGACGAGGACTCGCGCGGTTTCGCCAAACAGGGTCGCATCCCGTACGCCAGCCAGCCCACGCAGTCGGCGAAGCACCGCAGCAGAGTCCTCGACCGTGACCTCGAAGCGCCGCGTGCCCGCCGGCGTGAGTTGGGGCAGCGCTTTGAGTTCGCTGGGCTTGCCGAGGACGATGAGATGGGACTCGTAGAGGTAGGCAACGTAGGTGCAGCGCTCGGCCTCGTCCATGTAGTGTGTGGTGACAACCAGCGTCACACCCTTGCCAGCGAGGTCGAACAGAAGATCCCAAAGCGCGCGGCGCGCTACGGGATCGATTCCCGCCGTGGGCTCGTCGAGGAACACGAGTTCGGGCTCGTGGATCAGGGCCGCTGCCAAGGCGAGGCGCTGCTTCCAGCCACCCGACAGCGTTCCGGCGACCTGTTCCATTCGCTCCTCGATGGAAACGAGTTCGGCGACGGCCTCGACGCGCGCGGCCAGTTCGGCGCCCTCGAGTCCATACACGCGTCCAAAGAACGCAAGGTTCTCGCGCACCGAGAGGTCGGCGTAGAGGCTGAATCCCTGGGACATGTAGCCAATGCGTCGTTTGACTGCCTCGGCGTCCGCGGCCACATCATGTCCGAGCACGCTGGCACGCCCCGCGGACGGCTGTAGCACGCCGCACAACATTCGGATCAGGGTCGACTTGCCACTCCCGTTCGGGCCAAGCAGGCCAAAAACCGCGCCGCGCGGCACATCGAACGAGACGCGATCAACGACCGTCTTGGTGCCGAAGCGACGCGTCAGGCCGCGCAAACGGATGACCGCTTCGCACCGCTCAGTCATGGCTAAGCCAGATGTCGGCTGCCATGCCTGGCCTCAGACGATCCTCTCCGTCGAGCAAGTCCACCTTGATGCGAAACACCTGCTTCGACCGCTCCTCCGGAGTTTGCACGTTTCGCGGGGTGAACTCGGCGCGGTGCGCAATGAAGCGGATTCGCCCGTGGAAGCGCCTGGACTTGAAGGCGTCGACGGCGATGTCCACGGCCTGTTCGAGCCGAACGTCGAGCCGATCCTCGGGCACATAGGCACGGACCCAGAGCCGTGCCGGATCGATCAGGGCGATTACCGGGGCGTCGCGCGCGACGAAGTCCCCGGGGCGAAGGTCCATGGACTCGATGACGCCATCGAGCGGCGAACGAATGACCAGTTCGGCAATGCGTCGTTCGATTGCCTCCTGACCGGCCTTGGCGGAAGCAAGTTGCGCCTGCGCGGCAACGATTTCCTCGCGGCGGTATCCGGCCTTGACGAGCTTGCACGCAGCATCGGCCTCGGCCAGCAACGCCCGCGCGCGCGCCAAGTCTTCGGCGCGAGTGCCCCGCTCGAGCAACGCCAGTTCCTGTTCGCGCAAGTCGAGTGTCGCTCCTGCCACGCGGACTTCGGTCGCGCGTCGGTCGACGACCTCCTGGCTACCGACTGCCTTGGCGTGCAGCGCGCGAGCCCGTGCGGCCTCCTGCTCGGCGAGCTTGGCGACCGCGCGCGCCAGTTCCACGCGCGCACGCGCCGCGCCGATCTCCTGCTTACGAGCGCCAGCAACCAGACGATCGAGATCGGCCCGACGCTGGGCCTTCCGTGCCTCGGCCTGTTCGATCTCCTCACGGCGAAAGCCGGCCTGGAGCCGGCCGAGTTCCGCCTCAGAGGCAGCGACGATTGCCACCGCCTGCGCGCGTTTCTGCTCGAGATCCAGCGCCTCGAGCTCGACGAGTGCCTGGCCAGCGGTCACACGCTGCCCCTCAGTCACGTGGACTCGCTCGACGCGTCCCCCAACGCGCGAGACGAGGCGAATCTCGTCCGCCTCAATATAGCCGGAGACGACATCCGGCGGCGTTCGCCCCTGACTCCAGTAGAGCGCCGCGACAAGGCACGCGGCGAGGATCAAGACTACCGCGAGCCGCTGCATGTCGCTCCGCTACCCCTTGTGGTCGTTGCCCACTCACGGGCCACTGTAGTCGGGAGGCGGAGCGTCCGAAACAGACCTCTTCTGCTGAAAACACACGTCTCGCGTACGCGCTCAGACGTCGGCGAAGATATCCTCGCGAGTGGCAGCGGTCAGGATGCGGATCGACCAAGTCGCCAGAGTCGCCTCGTCTGCTGCGTGGACCCGGGCCTCGAGGTCAGGT
>CAYSWE010000534.1:0-3544 GCA_964434515.1 uncultured Phycisphaerales bacterium
GGAGTCCTCGTCGGTGGTGCCAGTCTGCAACCGGAGACGCTCCTACCGATCATCGAATTCGATCGCGGGGCTTGAGGCGGGCGTTCGCCGGACCTTCAGCCTCGTTTCGGATTCGGTGTGGTCCGTGGGCGTCGTCTTTTCCCGAAGATCGGATGCATGCTCGGGTGGCATTTTGGTCCGCTTGGGCCTAGGGTCTCTCGGCGAATCCATCGTGATGCAGGGGCTGGTATTGGTCCGGTCCTTTGGCGAACTTCGCGCCCCGTAACTGTCCTCCCGACTCCCGGCCCTATGGCTCGTATAGGAACATGATCGCGATCAAGATCCTGCTCTGGCTCACGTTCTTCGCGAGCTCCCTGTTCATGGTGATCATTGTGCTCCTCCAGGAGCCGAAGGGCGGCGGCCTTGCCGAAGCCTTCGGCGGCATGGGGGCCCAGACGTTCGGCGTCAAGTCGGGCGGCATCAACCGTGTGACGTTTACAGTGTTTGCGGTTTTCCTCGTCTCCGCAGTCTTACTGCACATTCTGCGGCAGTATTGACGTGCGGCGAGTTCGCTGACGCGTCAGGGCACGAGGCACGCATGTCGGGCAGTCGGCCGTCCGTAAGGAGCATGACCGGATTCGGCGATGCGGTCGAGGAGTGCGCGCAGGGCGGAGTTCGCGTCGAGCTGAGGAGTGTCAACCACCGCGGCCTGACGCTCAAGCTTTCCTTGCCGCCCGAATTTGCGCCGTTCGAGCAGGCTGTAGATCGCTGCGTCCGGGAGCGCGTCACGCGCGGTTCTGTTCAGGCGAAGATCACGTTCGAGCCGTCGGCCGCAAGCGCGTCCTTGCGCTTCGATCCTCAGCTTGCCCGACGCTACTTGGCCGAACTCGATCGCTTTATCGGTGCGGTTGGGTCCGAGATGACTTCCGACACGCGGCCCAGCCTGGAGTTCGTGCTCGGCTTGCCCGGAGTCATGGTTCCGGATTCGTCTTCCATCGACGAACCTGCCCTCGAGGTCGCTCTGATGTCCGCGCTCGGCGCAGCGCACGGCGCATTCGATGCGAGCCGTCAGCGCGAGGGTGCCGCGATTCTCGCCGACATCGAGGGGCATCTTACGGCGCTCGAGGCGCTCGCGGACGAAGTCTCGACCGAGTGGCCCGGCGTCGTGGCCGCCTACCAGGATCGCCTGGAACAACGCGTCGTCGATTTCCTCGAGCGGCGCGGGCAGGCGGTCGACTCTGCGGATGTTCTACGTGAGGTCGCGATCTTCGCCGACCGAAGCGATGTTGCCGAAGAGTTGGTGCGCTTCAAGACGCACATCCAAGAGGCGCGCCGCTTGCTTGGGCAGGGAGGATCGGTCGGTCGGAAGCTCGAGTTTCTTGCGCAGGAGTTCCTACGCGAGGCGAACACGATTGGCTCGAAGGTTGCTGATGCCCAGGTGGCGCATCGAGTTGTCGAGGTCAAGTCGGTCCTCGATCGATTCCGTGAACAGGTGCAGAATCTCGAATGACCAGCAAGGCGAAGCGGAGCGGCGGCGGACGCATGGTCGTGATCTCGGGTCCTTCGGGCTCGGGCAAGACGACGATTTGTCGCGCCCTGGCCGAAGACCCTCGGGTCAGGTTTTCCGTCTCGGCGACCACGCGCCCGAAACGTTCCAATGAGGTCGATGGCCGCGACTATTTCTTCCTCTCGGAGGACGAGTTCGAGCGTCGAGTGCAGCGCGGTGAGTTTCTCGAGCAAGCTCATTACAACGGGCACCGCTATGGGACGCTGCGCAGTGCGGTCGACGGCGAGATCGCGAAGGGGTTCGTTGTCATTCTCGAGATCGAAGTGCAGGGCACGCGGCTCTTGCGCGAGCAGAACGTGGAGGCGACCTACGTATTGATCATGCCGCCGTCGCTCGAGGAGCTCGAACGCCGGCTGACTGCGCGGTCGACCGAGGACGCGGAAACGATCCGGCAACGACTCGTGATTGCTCGAGGCGAGATGGACATGGCGCACCTCTACGATCACGTTGTCATCAACGCCGATCTGCAGACGGCGATCCAAGAGGTTCGGGGCGTACTCGGACTCTTGGACGATGGGGCCAAAGGCTGATGGTCGTGCACGCAATCCATCTCGGGGTCGGAGCCGGCGCAGCCACGTTCAAGGCCGTCGCGTTCGCAAGTTTGGCGCGGCGGGCGGGACTCGATGTCCATGTGACCATGACGCAGGCCGCATGTGCGTTCGTCGCTCCGCTGAGCTTCACCGCAGTCACGAACGGACCTGTCGTCACCGACACGACAGCGGTAGATGCTCACGGCGTTGGTGCGCACTTGGCGCCCGCGCACACAGCGGCCTTGGTTTTGTTGCCGGCGACCGCCGACCTGATCGCTCACGTTGCCCATGGCTTTGGTTCGGACGCCGTCAGCTTGGCCGCAATCAGTGCTCCGAAGCTCCGGTTCTTCTGTCCGGCGATGAACGATCGCATGTGGGACAACCCGATCGTCCAGGATAACGTCGCGCGACTGCATACGTTCGGTTGGCGCCAGATCGGGCCTGAGGTTGGGCGCCTCGCCGAGGGCTACGAGGCCGCCGGCCGTTTGACCGAACCCGATGAAGTGCTTCGCATCGTCATGGCCGCGCTCGACGAATCCTCGGATGGAGGAGATCGCTGATGGCAGCCAAGAAGTCGACGAAAGCGACGTCCGGTAGCAAGAGTGCAGCGTCGCGGCGAACCGTCGAGGACCGGATCGACGACCTCAAGAACAAGATTCGGCTTCTCGAGGAGCGTCGCGCGGCGAAGGAACTGGCGCGCGAGCCACTCTTCAAGCACCTACGCGCGACGCGGACTGCGCTGACCAAGGCGACGGAACTCATGGATGGCCGCAAGGGTAAGCTAAGCGTCGAGTTCATCCGCGCCAGCATGCAGTCTCTCAACCTACTCGGACGCGCACTCGAGGGGGTCCCGGGAGGAAAACGACGTGGACGCAAGCCCAAAGCCGACCTCGGCGACTGATCCGCCCAACACGTCTTTCGACGTGGGGCTGAGGCCGCCAGATTCCTTCGTGGCCCAGGACTCCCGTGCTGCCAGAGACCTGGATCGCCTAGCCGTCGAGAGGTTGGGGCTGCCGTCGATTCTGCTCATGGAGAACGCCGCAAGATCCGTTGCGGCCGAAACCCACGCCTTGCTTGGCGCCGGCCGTGCCCTGATTTTGGCAGGCAAGGGCAACAACGGCGGGGATGGGCTTGCCGTCGCTCGCCTCCTCTCGCCGCGCGCGGTCGTAGCGCTGACCGAGGAGCCGTCGATCGAGGCCAGCCCTGATTCTGCGCTTCAGCTGCAAGTCTTGCGCGCGGCTGGCACTCCGGTCGTCGTCGGTGATCACGACCTCGGTCCGCTCGCCGAGGGTGCGACCGTGTTGGTCGACGCGCTGCTCGGCACGGGCATCGATTCGGCACCGCGTGGTCTCGCGGCCAAGTGGATCCGCTGGCTCGCAGGACGGCCGGAGCCGATCGTTGCCGTGGATCTCCCCTCGGGGCTCGCTGCGGATACCGGGCTCGCTTTCGATCCCTGCGTTCGAGCGAG
>CAYSWE010000535.1:0-3514 GCA_964434515.1 uncultured Phycisphaerales bacterium
CGGTACCTGGGGCGAGATTCGCTTCACGACGCGGGACTGAATGATCCGCGGCCCCTGTTCCACGGGCGGCCGCAGCTCTCCACGACCGTGCCATTGGCACTGGGATGCGAGTGCCAAAGAGCGTGAGACACGACAGCGGGACGCTCCTCGTGCAGATAGCGCAGGGCGGCGATCGCGGAGGGGGTGGTTTGGATCTCATCGAGAAACAGGATCGTGTCTGGACCCGGAGCCACCTGTCCGACCGCCTCAAGTTCCAGCAAGATGGCACGAACGTCGAGTGACGCGAAGACGGCCTCCAAGCGCGGATGCCGCTCGAGATTGATCTCGAGAAGCCGTCGTTCCTGAGCCTCCGCAAACTGTCGAACCAGCGTCGACTTTCCCACCTGCCTGGCCCCACGGATGATCAGAGGCTTGCGCCGTGGGCTCCGCAGCCAGGCCCCGAGTTGGGCCTGGATGCTTCGAAAAAGTCCGTGCATGAGCGTAGTATCGGCCCAAAGTGCCCCCAGTTTCAACCGCATCGAGGCTGAAACTGGGGGCACTTTGGGCCAGTTGAGGCTGCCGCAGTTGCTCTTGCCGACCCTTGGCCTCTCGAATCGCTGCCTGAAACCCCGGGCATTCCGCGGTTGCGCGGGGCTTTGGATCTCCAGGCCGGCGCAGGGCGGATCGCGGAGTTCGCGAGCGACGAAGAGGACCCCGCCAAGCTCGATCCGCCGCCAGGTCTTTGCCTGCGAGTTTCACCGGACGCCCTGCTGATGGCAGCGAGCCCACAGCGAAGTTGCCGTCCCGCAACGCCACGCGCGTCCGCCTTGCTGCCACGATGGTGGATGGTCGCAGCAGGAACCCAAACCCGACTCTACCGGCGCTGGTCGGCGGTCCTTCCTGCCGCGTTCCGTCGGCCGCGGCCGCGCCGTGGGCGTTGACGCTGGCTAGTCGGGCGTCCGTTGCGCGGTGCGCGACGGGTCTCCGGCGTGTCGTCCGCCTCGTGCTCGAAGCCTTCGATCTGCCGGCGTGGGATGTGTGAGCCGATCATGCGCTCGGTGGCGCGCACCCAGGCCCGGTCGTCGGTCGTGACGAAGGTGTACGCCACACCTGCGAGTTCGGCGCGGCCGGTGCGGCCGATGCGGTGGGTGTAGGCCTCGGGAGTGTTCGGGACGTCGAAGTTGATGACGTGGGAGACGCCGCTCACATCGATGCCGCGCGCTGCGATGTCGGTGGCCACCAGGATGTCGTAGCGGCGCGAACGAAAACCCGCCATGGCGCGATCGCGTTGGCCTTGGGACATGTTGCCCTGCAGCGCGACGGCACGGTGGCCAGCGCGTTCGAGTTGCTGCGCCAGGCGGCGCGCACGGTGCTTGGTGCGGATGAAGATGATGGCCGAGTCGCACTCGTCGCTGGCCAGCACGCGGTCGAGCAGCGCGCGCTTGTTGCCCTCGGCGACGAGATAGAGGGCGTGATCGATGGTCGAGGCCGGGGCCTGGTCGGCCAGTTCGACCACGTGGGGATCGGTCAGCACGTCGTGCGCCAACCGACGAATCTCTTTTGGCATCGTGGCGGAGAACAGCAGGTTCTGTCGGTCTCCCGGAAGTTTGGCGAGGATCCTCCGAATGTCTGGGAGGAAGCCCATGTCAAACATGTGGTCGGCTTCGTCGAGCACGAGGGTTTCGACCTCGCCTAGGCGAAGCAGGCCCTGTTGCAGCAGGTCGAGAATCCGGCCGGGGCAACCGACGACAATCTCCGGTCCTTGGCGCAGCGCCTTGACCTGGCCGTTCTGTGAGACGCCGCCGAAGATCGTCACGACACGGAGTCTCGTGAACTTAGCGAGCAGCTGAATCTCGGCGGCGATCTGCGTGGCGAGTTCGCGCGTCGGCGCGAGAACCAGGGCGCGTGGGCCCCGGCGCCTCTCATCGAGCAGTTGATCCAAGAGCGGCAGCGCAAACGCCGCGGTCTTGCCTGTGCCGGTTTGGGCGAGGCCCAGCACGTCACGGCCATCCAGACCAGCGGGAATGGTTTCGACCTGGATGGGGCGCGGCGACTCGAAGCCGGCGGCGCGGATGCCGCGTTCGAGCAGCTCGTGCAGCTCAAAGCGGTCGAATCCATCGGTCGTGGCGGGGGCCGAAGAAGAAGTGGAAGGTGAAGCAGACATGGGAAACTCACTAGCTTTCGCCGTACGCGTGCAGGCTCTACCTCGAAGGGGGCCTGTGCGGCATGGTCGAACGTTCCGACCCACACAACAGCGAAGGGCAAGACGGGTTTGGTGGCGGCGCGACCTCTTGCGCACTCTGAGTATGGCGCGAGGTCCTGTTGTTCGCCGCTGTCGAGCATGTGCTCGATCGGTGCGGTTGTATAGCCCTTCGGCGCACCAGGTTCCAGTCCTGGAGTAAGATTGTCGTGCTGTGTCACTTTGCGGGGCGTGTGCGGCTGCCCGCTCGTGCGGTCCTTCGTATCGCAAATACGCGAACTCGGATGGTATCGGCGATCGCCAGATGCTTGCGGTCGGGTGACAGGGCGATGGCGCCGATGGAACCGACCTGGATGTCGCGGATCCGCGTGAGCGTCGCCGGTTTCCAGAGGGTCAGCTTGCTTCCGTCATGGCTGATTGCGAGCGTGTCATCGAGAAAGCGCCACCACCGGACATGGACGTTCCTGGCGAGCTTCTCCGCGATGTGGTCCGGCGACAGGCTGCGCACCGAGACCAAGTGTAGCGTGCTGGCGACCGGTCCAAAGATGCTGCCGCCGCGCTTCGCGTAGACGAGGTAGTTGTGCGCGCTGTTGAACGCCACGCTCGCCACGCCGCAGCCAAAACTCTTGCGGAAGACATCGTTGCCGTCGCGGTCGCGCACCACGACGCTGCCCATCTCGCCGTGGTTCCCGCGGACCGCTCCGATCGCGTAGCACGAGCCGTCCGCGGCCCAATCGACGTCGAGGTAGCGACGGAACCCCTCGAGCTTCGTCGCCGTCTTGTTTGCGACGTCGACGCGTCGCTCGTAGCTGGCGAAGCCGGCGCCAATCACGATCGTCCTTCCGTCCGGTGCGATCGCGATGCGGGAGCCAGGTGCATCGCTCGGGATGGTCCAGACATCCTCGAGCGATACCGCGTCGATCAGGCTGATGGCGTGCGCACCCATGGCCAAGAACTCGCCTCCCTGCCGGCCCGGAGCCAGTTCGAAGTGCTCCGGGCGAACCTTGCGACTTTGGCTCTTGAGGAAGACAAAGGCCGTGTGTTTGCCGGAGGCACCGAGGAAGCGCGAGTCGGCGCTGAACGCCAGGCTACGCACACGGCTCGGATGCGCGTCGAGTTCGTGCGTGATGGTGTCGCCGTTCCAGAACAGGATGCGACCGTCGTAGGTTGTGGTCGCCAGTGTCTTTCCGTCCGGCGTAAACGCCAGTGCGGCGAAGTCGGCGCCTGCAACCTTCAGTTCGCGGATGCTATGGAGCGCGCCATCCCACACCGTGCAGAGCCCGTGCCGTCCGCCAGCGGCGAGTCGAGTGCCATCCGCCGATGCCGCAAAGCCGA
>CAYSWE010000536.1:0-3509 GCA_964434515.1 uncultured Phycisphaerales bacterium
GGTAAGCGCAAGCTGCGTGGTTCGGCCGGCAATGGCTTCGAGCTGTTAGCGATTGGTGATGTGAACGGCGATCGCTTCCCGGACATCCTCTACAATCGCTCCAACGAAGTGTTCGTTCTGTTCAACCTCGACGGTGGCACCAGTCGGAGCAAGGCTGGAAAGTTCCGCGCCCAGGGCAGCTTCTTCGTGGGGCAACCGCACGCGGTGTTGCAGATTGCGTTGGCCGAACTGAACGGTCGGCCGGGGCTGGACTTGGCGGTCGGCCTGACCGATCCAGTTGCGCCGCGGGGCTCGCGCCACATCGCCGTGTTTCCGGGACTCGGCGCCGGCAAGTTTGGTGCTCCGACGAGGCTCGCGTCCGGCGTCGACCACTTTGGGCTGGTCGCCACAGATCTCGACGGCGATCGCGATATCGATTTGGTTTCGGTGACGGGCGTGAAGAACACCGTGTCGATCTCGCGCAATCAGGCCGCTGCGACCGCGCGGGTGCGCAACGGGAGCGATGTCAATCCGGTCGCGCTCACGTCCGTGACGCCGCCCGCGATCGGGAGCCGATGGATCGCGAAGGTGGATCTTGTCTCGTCCGGCGCCAGGGCCAGCCTACTGCTGATCAGTGCGCGGCCTCTGGCACGGCCGATTCGCACGCCGATCGGCGAGCTGCTTTGCAGCGTGCCTTTTGTGCTTGCCCTGCCAGGTGTGGGCACTCATGTCCTACCGCTGCCCAACGCCACCACGCTCGTCGGCGCGAAGTTCTGCTCGCAGGCGCTGATGGTGGGGCCGGCTCGCATCCAGCTGACCGACGCGTTGGAGGTCGCGATCGGGCTGTTCTGAGTTTTGATAGAAGTTCTGACTCTGACACGTTTCTTCTATCATCCTGGCATGAGCGATGGGGAACCGGAATCTGTTGAGGCTTGGAAGCGGGACGTGTGGCGGCCGGCCGTCGAGAAGCGGCCGGAGCGGCGTCCGCGCTTCGAGACCTCGTCGGAGATCGAACTCGAGCCGATCTACGGTGGCGGACCCGGGATGCCCGGGGTTGCGCCCTACACGCGCGGCGTCCAGCCGACGATGTATCGGGGCAAGCTGTGGACGATGCGCCAGTATTCCGGCTTTGGATCCGCGCGGCAGACGAACCAGCGCTTTCGCTATCTGCTCGAGCAGGGGCAGAGTGGGCTCTCGGTGGCGTTCGACCTGCCGACCCAGATGGGCTACGAGTCGGACCACGCGTTGGCGCGGCCGGAGGTCGGCAAGGTCGGTGTGCCGATCAACTCGCTGCTCGACATGGAGCGGCTGCTAGAGGGGATCCCGCTCGACGTCGTGTCGACGTCGATGACCATCAACGCGACGGCGTCCGTGCTGCTCGCCCTCTACGTCGCGGTTGCGAAGCGGCGCGGTATCGCGCCGGCCAAGCTCCGTGGAACGATTCAGAACGATATTCTCAAGGAGTATGCCGCCCGCGGTACCTATCGCTTCGACGTTAGCGGAAGCATGCGGCTCATCACCGACATCTTTGGCTATGCCGCCGAGCAGGTGCCGTTGTGGAATACGATTTCGATCTCCGGATACCACATCCGTGAGGCCGGGGCGACGGCCGTGCAGGAGCTCGCGTTCACGTTGGCGAATGGGATTGCCTATGTCGAAGCCGCCGTCGAGGCCGGGCTCGACCCAAATCACTTCGGTCGTCGGCTATCGTTTTTCTTCAACGCGCACAACTGCTTCTTCGAGGAGGTCGCCAAGTTCCGAGCCGCCCGGCGCATGTGGACCGAGATCATGCGCGAGCGTTTTGGCGTCTTGGATCCGCGTGCGTCCACGATGCGGTTTCATACGCAGACCGCGGGTAGCACACTAACCAGTCAGCAACCGATGAACAACGTAGCCCGAGTCACGCTGCAGGCTTTGGCTGCGGTGCTCGGTGGAACCCAAAGCCTACATACCAACTCCATGGACGAAGCGCTTGGCTTGCCGACCGAGACCGCGGTGCGCACGGCCCTGCGGACCCAGCAGGTGATTGCGCACGAGACCGGTATCCCGGATGTCATCGATCCGCTCGGAGGTTCACCGTACGTCGAACGTCTGACGGACCAAGTGGAGGCTGCTGCCTTGGCTCTCATTGCCAAGGTGGATGCTCTGGGAGGCGCCCGGGAAGCGATCGCGCGTGGCTTTTACCAGGACGAGATCCACCGCTCGGCCATGCGCGACTTGCGCGCCGTCGAGGCCAAAGATCGGATCGTCGTCGGTGTCAATGAGTTCGTCGTCGAAGAGGCCGCTCCGGATGTGTTCCGTGTTGATGAGGCTATGCAGAACGAGACGCTGCGTGATCTGGCCGAGTGCCGCGCAACGCGGGACGGTGCGGCGGTCGCGCTTGCGTTGGACCGTGTCGAAGCGACGGCCCGCGGCACCGACAACTTGATGCCCGTCCTCGTCGATGCGGTCGAGGCCTTGGCGAGTGTGGGTGAGATCTGCGAGCGGCTGGAGCGCGTCTTCGGCAAGTATGTTCCGAGCGCAGGCTTCTGACCATGGCCGGCACAAAGCTCAAAGAGAAGCCATCGCCGACGACCAAGACCGAGACCGCGCGGCCATGGAATGTCATTGTCTGGGACGATCCGATCACACTCATGACCTACGTGACGCAGGTGTTCCAGCGGGTCTTTGGTTACTCCAAGACCAAGGCCGACCGGCTCATGCTCGAGGTGCACACGAAGGGGCGCAGCGTTGTCTGGACCGGCGGCCGAGAAGAGGCCGAGGTCTACACGAGCAAGCTTCAGGGCTACTATCTGAAGACGACACTCGAACAGGCCGGCTGATCGTAGCTGGGTGGAGGCGAGATGCTTGCCGGGATCGACATCGGCGGAACGAAGATCGGCGTCTGTGTTGGCCACGCGGACGGGACCGTCGTTCGCGATGCGCGCTTTGCAGCCGATCCGGCACGCGATCCGAACGATGTGCTGGACGAGTGCAGGGCGCGCGTGTTCGACCTGGCCCGGGGCGAAGCGATCGAGGCTGTGGGTGTGGCGTGCCCGGGGCCGTTCGTTCAGCCCGAGGGTCGCTTCCTCGATCCGCCGAATATGCCGGCGTGGCACGGATTCGCGTTGCGCGCCGCGCTCGAGTCGCGCTTCGTTTGTCGCGTCCGTGCGAAGAACGATGCCAATGCGTTGGCGTGGGCCGAGTGGTGCTGGGGAGGCCGCGTGGGCCTGCGCTCTCTCGTGTTCCTCACGATGAGCACGGGAATGGGGGCCGGTCTTGTCCTCGATGGTCGGTTATTCGAGGGCCGTCGTGGCTTTGCCGGCGAGGTCGGTCATTTGCGGCTTGCGCACGAGGGACCCGTGGGCTTTGGCAAGCGTGGCAGCGTCGAGGGGTTTCTCTCGGGGCCGGGGATCCTGCAAATGGCCGAGGCCGAACTTCGGGTCTGTGCGCAGACAGGGGAGTCGACGCGCCTGGTCGATCGGCCACTCACGGTCGCGGTTGTTTGCGATGTTGCGAGCGCGGGCGACGCGGCCGCCAAACGGGTGACG
>CAYSWE010000537.1:0-3495 GCA_964434515.1 uncultured Phycisphaerales bacterium
TGGCCGTTCTCGGCGACGACGCACGCGGCGCCGACGCGCTCGAGGATTCGAACCACAACCTTCTGATTGATTGGATTGTCCTCGGCAATCAACACTCGGCAGCCGCTGAGATCCAGCGCGCGGGAGGACGACGGTCGTGCTCGGGTCTGCGGCTGCCCCCGATCCAGACAGCGGATTACCGTGTCGGCCTCGAGTGGGATCGAAAGAGGCACGACGTCCGCATCCAGAGCTCGCTCCTCCTGCGAACACAGCGTCTCGACAACAGCAATGCGACACCCGGCGAGTTCCGGAGTCGACCGGACGTGGGTCAGGGTCTCGGCCAGAGAGAGTCCTTGCTCGACCGGATCGATCACTACGGTCAGCGCATCGGGATTGGCCACGAGGCGGCTCGGGATTCCGGCGAGGCAGCCGGTGGCACTCGTTTGTTGCCAGATGGAGCCTTCCCGAACTCCCTCGCGGATCATGGCCTCGCGGAGTGCGTCAGCAACGAACGAACGCATCGTCAGCAACAAGACGCAAACATCCCTTTGCTTCGGATCAGGCTCGGGCTGATCCTGCGCGAGCCGGAGGGAAATGCTGAACCAGAACGTCGACCCACTGTCGACCTCGCTCTCGACACCGATCTGCCCGCCCATGGCCGAAACGAGTTGCTTGCAGATTGCCAGCCCCAGGCCGGAGCCGCCGAACCGCCGCGTAGTCGAGGAGTCCACCTGCGTGAATGGCGAAAACAGCGAGTCGCGCCGCCCGGCCGGAATCCCAATGCCCGAGTCGGTGACGGTGCAAAGGAGCACGGTCTGCTGGTTCGATCTCTCGACCTCCGCAAGCCGCACGACGACGTCGCCGCGTTCGGTGAACTTCACGGCATTGGTCACGAGATTGACGAGCACCTGCCGCACCCGCAGCTCATCGCCTACGACCAGTCGAGGAACCGATCGGTGCGTGATCGTGTGCAGGACGACGAGCTTGTCACTGGCGACGGCAGCCAGGATTCCTGCGACCTTGGCCACCGTCCGCGTCAGCGAAAACTCGGCCGACTCGAGTTCGAGCTTCCCCGCCTCGATTTTCGAGAAGTCGAGGATGTGGTTGATCAGATCGAGCAACGTCTCGCCGGCATCTCGGGCCACTCCGGCAAACTCTCTTTGTCGCGCATCCAAGTCCGTGTCGAGAATCAGCTCACTCATGCTGATCACCGCGTTGAGGGGCGTGCGAAGCTCGTGCGACATGTTGGCAAGAAACTCGGTCTTCGCCCGACTCGCCTGTTCGAGTTTCTCGATCCGTAAGAGGCTCGCTTCCTCCCAACGAGCCTTCTCTCGCCGAATGCCGGCAACGAACTCGGATACATGCCGCGTGAGCTTGCGAACCTCATGCGGACCACGTTCCTCGAGGGAAAACTCATCGCTACCACGCGAAGCGAGATCTGCAGCACGGCTGAGTTCGGTGATGGGATGAACGATCGTCCGCACCGACCATCGCCAAGCCAAGGCCACAAGAAGGAGATACAGAAACCCCGCGCCCCAGGCCACGAGCCCCGATTCGTATCGCCGTTGCTTGAGCAACCGGTTTGCCGCAGCGGCACGATTGCGAGCGACCAGCCTCAGTTCCCTCAGGTCGCGCCGCAGCGGCTCCGTGATCGCGTGCACCCGGCCGGCCGAGCGGCGACGATCCGCTTGGTGGTCGTCGCGATTTCCTGTGGGCAACGTATCCGATACCTGCTCCAGCGTGACAACCGCACCAAAGACCCGCGACAGTGCCGCCCCAGTTCCGGAAACGAGTCTGGAGGACCGCAACCGACCGAGGGCATGCATGATGGCGTGGTGTCGCGTGCGCGCGCATTCCTTACAGTAGGCCTTGCCCTGCAGGGCGAAGTCGATTGCCGCGACCCACGCAGCGGTCGAATCCCGCAGTTGGGCGACGTCGTGCACCGTGGCCGCTCGGGTCTCCACATCTCGAGCTTGTCGTTCGATGTTCTGGTTCGTCTCAACCAGGACGACGCCGATCCCGCAGCCCACCAACGCGCAGATCATGAGGACCAGCAGCATGTGGAAGTTGATCGTCAACGCGCAACCCTCCGATCGCGGACAAAGCGATCCCCGCGCCCGACTGGCTCACAACCTCCACGCTCCCAACAACCCAAGCGCTGCACCTCCGCTGTCGCCGCCTCGCGACAGCCCATCATCGCATCGACGCCGCAAGGCCCAACGAAAGAGCATGGAACGAACGCGTCAATGCCAACGCGCCCTGCCGGGGCCGGGCGCTTAGTCCGCGACCACGTGCAGCGCATCCTCTGGGCAGACGATCACGCACAACGCACAGCCGGTGCAGCCGGCTTCCACGATCATTGGCCCCTGTTCGGTCATCCGGATCGCCGCTTCCGCGACGGGACAATGCTGCACACAGAACTCACACGGCTCGCCCATTGGAACCACGCACCGTGTCGCATCAAGCTGTGCACGGCCGAACCGAATCGCCGTGCGGGGCGTCGGCAGGAGCGCCCGCGTGGTGCATGCTGCGATGCAAGGAAGCGGATCGTCACACATGGCACACGGAGTCCGATTGGGTTCCACATAGGGATAGCCCGGGTGTGGCTCATGCGCCGCGCTCTTGCCAATCGCCCAGGCTGGGCAGGCGGCGACGCAGTCATTGCACTGAGTGCACAGTTCGAAGAAGCGCTTGCCCGGTAGCGCTCCCGGCGGCCGCGCGCGATGCAATTTCGAACTCGCGCGTGGCGGCTGATCCGCGGCGCGCCGGGCCGCCAGTTCCTCCAGTCCGCCAGCCATCGCATCCGCCGCAGCACGCGCGGCGCGCAGCAGTCCCTTCCGAAAGAATCCGCGTCGTGGTAGAGGTTGATCGTCAGCCATCGTTCGGACCATCGTAGCCACCGATTGAGCGAATGAGCTGTTCGTGATGATCAAGATCCTGCACGACCAGGGTCAACAACGTCTGCAACGTCTCGAGCCGGCCGAGAAACCGGTCACAATCCTCGACGAAATCGGTGGCAAGGGCGGTCGCTGCGACGCTAGGTAACGCCGGACTCGCCTCCGCAAACGCCTGACAGACGAGTCGGAAGTCGCCAAGGTCCTCATCCATCGCTCGCTTGAGGCGATGACGCTCCCGACGCGAGAGAGTGCCGAGGTGAGCGACCAAGAGACGAAAGCCAACGCGCTGCAGCTTGCGGCGCATGTGGTGCTTGTCTCGGGGCAGCGAACCAGCCGGTGGATCCGCGCCCTTGGACACCGACTCGAGCCAAGCGCGGGCACGCTGCTCGGCAGCCGCTAGTCGGGCGATGCCGCGTTCGTCCATCGCAAAGGCACAAGCGAGGCGCCGGCGCTTACGAGCATCGAGGCCGGACGACCCACAACACTCCAAGAACTCAGGTAAGCGCAAGAGACGCGCTCGGGCCTTGTCGCGCGCCTCACGAATGATCGAGACCTCACGCGGCGTCGGCTCGGCCAAGGCCAAGTCCCGCTCCCAAAGCCCAACTTGATCTGAATCGAG
>CAYSWE010000538.1:0-3482 GCA_964434515.1 uncultured Phycisphaerales bacterium
GACCCGAACGACTTGCTCAGGATGTCCTTGACGCCGGCGAGCTCGAGCACCTTGCGGACGCTACCACCTGCGATAATCCCGGTGCCCGGCGACGCCGGAACCAAGCGGACCAAACTCGCGTTGTAGCGGCCCTCGACCTGATGCGGGATGGTCCCGCCCTCCAGCTCGATGCGCATACAGTTCTTGCGACCGTCCTTCACAGACTTTTCGACTGCCGACGGTACCTGCTTGGCCTTGCCGTAGCCGACACCGACGATGCCCTCGCGGTTGCCCACGACGCACAATGCCGAGAACGAAAAGCGACGACCGCCCTTGACGACCGTCGACGACCGATTGATCGCGACAACCTCGTCCTCGAGTTGGAGCCCCGCGGCCTCTTGCAGCGGCAGAACCTCGAACTTCCTCTTTACCATGTCAGTCTCTCAGCCTTTCAGCGTCTCGGCTCGTAACCATCCGTCAGAACAGCGTCCGTCAGAACTTCAGTCCGCCCTCGCGAGCGGCCTCGGCAAGCGCCTTGATCCGACCGTGGAACTTATAACTGCCTCGGTCGAAGCGAACACTCTCGATCCCGGCAGCCTTGGCCTTCTCGGCCAGGGCCTTGCCCACGAGAGTCGCAACCTCGCTCTTCTTTTTGCCACCGGCCTCGGCCCGCAGCGCCGCATCGAGTGACGACGCAGCGACCAACGTCCGCCCAGCATGGTCATCGACGATCTGGCTGTAAATGTTCTTGCAGCTGCGGAACACCGTGAGTCGCGGCGTAGGCTTGTTGGTCCGAAGCACACGACGCACATGCAGCCGCTTGCGTAGCCGCCGCGCCTGGAGTGCCTTGAGTTGTTCTTTGGTCTTCATCGTAGTTTGTAACTCCGGATCAACCAGCCATCGTCTTGCCGGCCTTGCGACGGACAACCTCGTCCTCGTAGCGGATCCCCTTGCCCTTGTAGGGCTCAGGCTTGCGCACGCGACGAATGACAGCGGCGAGTTCACCAACAGCTTGCTTGTCGATCCCGCTGATCGTGATCTTATCGGGGCTCGGTACCTCCACCGTGATCCCCTTTGGAACTGGAATCAACACAGGGTGGCTGAAGCCGATCTGTAGTTCGACCTGGTTCCCAGCGAGCTTCGCTTGGTAGCCGGTCCCGTGCACCTCGAGCTTCTTTTGGAAACCTTGCGTGACACCAATCACGATGTTGTTCAACAATGCGCGATCGAGCCCATAGAACGGCGACAGCTCAGCAGCACGAGCCTCATCGCAGCTCAACGTGAGCGAACCGGCCTCGACGCTGGCCGAGATCCCTTCGTGTAGGTGCAGAGGGAGCGTGCCCTTTGGCCCCTTGACCGTGACATCGCGCCCGTCGACCTTGACGTCAACGCCCGCGGGCACGGAGATCGGGAGTTTGCCTATGCGAGACATATCTTCGCCTTCCCCAGAATCAGTGAATCGTGCAGAGGACCTCGCCGCCGACGTTGCTCTTACGGCACTCTCGGTCGGAAAGGACCCCCTTGGAGGTGGACAGAATAGCGATCCCGAGCCCACCGAGAACCTGTGGCAGTTCGTTGGCCCCGCGATAACGCCGGCAGCCGGGCTTGGAGAAGCGCGCGATCGATTCGATCACCTGCTCGCCGTCCGGACCATATTTGAGGTCGATGCTCAGCACGGCCTTCACGTCGTCGCCGCCGACGGTGTAGTCCGAGACGTAGCCCTCGTCCTTCAGGACGCGAGCGATGTTGACCTTCATTCGGGACGCCGGCATCGACACCTGCGTGGAATGGTTCCGCGTGGCATTGCGAATGCGCGTCAGCATATCGGCGATTGGATCGGTCATCGTCATGGTCGAATCCTCACCACGAAGCCTTGCGAACGCCGGGAATCTCCCCCTTGAGCGCGAGCGAGCGGAAGCAAAGCCGGCAAATACCAAACTTGCGATAGACCGCGCGCGACCGGCCACATAGCTGGCAACGATAGATCTTGCGCGACGAAAACTTCGGCGTCATGTTCGCCTTCCGAATGAGGCACTTTCTGGCCATCCCTATACCTCTCGCTGGAACGGCACGCCGAGCTTCTTGAGTAGCTCGCGCCCTTCCTCGTCCGTTTTTGCGGTCGTCGAAATCGTGATATTCATCCCTTGGACATACTGCACCTTGTCCAGGTTGATCTCCGGGAACACCGTCTGCTCGGCGAACCCCATACTGTAGTTGCCGCGCCCGTCGAGCTTCGCCGGAAGACCACGGAAGTCACGCAACCGGGGGATCACGACAACAATCAGCCGCTCGAGAAACTCATACATCATCTTGCCCCGGAGCGTCACCTTCGCGCCGATCGGCACTCCCTGACGCAGCCGAAACTGACTGATGGACTTGCGGGCCTTGGTCACGACGGGCTTTTGCCCGGTGATGGCCGCCAAGTCATTGACCGCAGCCTCGATCCGTTGCTTCGTCTCGACCGCCTTTCCCACGCCCATGTTGAGCGTGATCTTCTGCACGGACGGGATCTCGAGGGGGTTCTTGTAGCCGAACTGCTCCTGCAGCGCGCTGCGAATCTCACCCTTGTATGTGTCTTGTAGAGGCATGTCTGCTTGTCGCCTTACTCGAATACCGTGCCGCACGGCACGCCGACTCGAACCTTTTTTCCGTCGCGTGTTTCATAGCGCACGCGGACGCCGCGCTTCAGCTTGTCGCTGTAGAGCAGGACGTTGCTAACCGCGATGGCGACCTCTTCCTGCTTGACGCCACCTTGCGGGTTCTCCTGTGTCTTGCGCAGGTGCTTGGTCCGCATGTTGACGCCCATGAGCTTGACGCGCCCCTTGTCCTCGAAGACTTGGAGCACCTCGACCGGCCCCTTCCCCCGATCGGCACCCGCGATCACTTGCACCTTGTCGCCCTTTTTCAGGCGAATCCGCGTTGCGGCGCGATTCGGGCCACGGTTGAGTTTCCGCATCACACGACCTCCTGGGCAAGCGAGACGATCTTCATGAAGCTCTTCTCACGCAGTTCACGCGCCACCGCACCAAAGATGCGGGTGCCACGCGGATTGCCATCCTTGTCGATCAACACCATTGCGTTTCGGTCGAACCGCACGTAGGAGCCATCGGCGCGACGAACCTCCTTGGCAGTGCGCACGATCACACCTCGGACCACCGTGCCGGACTTGACCTCACCGGTCGGCAGTGCCTTCTTGACGGTCGCGACAACGACGTCACCAACCGACGCATAGCGCCGCCGGCTCCCGCCGAGGACCTTGATACACATCGCTCGCTTTGCGCCTGTGTTGTCCGCGACATCGATCATCGTATGAAGCTGAATCACGTTAGGCCTCCTGACTCTTCAGGATCCGCACCAGACGCCAACGCTTCATCTTCGACAGAGGACGCGTCTCGGCGATCTCGACGCGATCGCCGACGCCCGCCTCGTTGTTCTCGTCATGGACGTAGAAGCGAGTCTTCGTCCGCACGAACTTCTCGTATTTGGGATGCTTGTTCAAGCGG
>CAYSWE010000539.1:0-3435 GCA_964434515.1 uncultured Phycisphaerales bacterium
GCCAGGTAGTAAGCAAGCGCGCGGGCACCGACGTCCCCCGCACGCCGCGCGAGATGAAGCCGCTTTTCGACGTCCTCGATCCCAAGGCCAGCCTGCAGCTCGAACGATGTGGTCGCCTCCAAGGTCATGGTAGCCATTCCGTCCTCCAGAAACGGGGCTCGATCACTCGACTCTGGCTTCGCTCTAACTCAGGCATGGAGCATATTGACATATACCTAACATTGCGTCCAATCCTTACCGAAGGAAATAACAGTTCATATTGGCCTCAACGCCATCTGGGGAGTCTTGCTGCAGCGCTGAATTCAATTCCGGCGATTGAGTGTGATCTAGCAACACTGGGCGGTAGCCGTATCGATCCTCCCGGTCGCGAGGCAGCATTCTTGCTGCTGTGGACAGCACCCGCGAAGTGAGGTTTGGCGAGTGCACCCAAGGAAAGATCAAGAAGCGCGCGTTGTTCACAACCAGACTCAGTTTCGCGATGCGTTGTTCATGCGACCAACCGATGAATCGATCTCGCGGCGCCGTCTTCCACGCCGATGCTCCAAATCCGAGCGCCGCCACCGGCAGAGCAAACCGTCCCGGTGCATCCGGAGCATGGCCAATCGACATGACATGTCCTTGCGCCGACCATCGGGTCGGAGCCAGTCCAGCACCTCACACACCATGCGCGCGAGTGCCGCACGCGTCGCCTCGCCGTTCGCTTCGATCAGCGACCGGATCGTGTCAAGTTCTGTCGCGTCGAATCTACGACCGCAGTAGCGATGGCCGCCGTCCTGCGTCCCTGGCATGCTCCGACGCTAGGCTGGGTCGCGCCGTGTGATCAGCTCTGGCCAGCAAGAGAACGCGAAACTCCAGTCTAGAAGGCTGCGGGTCCTGCACCCGAACGAGTTGCTATACTGCTTTCCCCGTTCATCGGTCGATCCGTCGTCTAGCAAGAGCGCCTACAATGACTCGTCACACCTCGCCATCTTTGTTTCCCGTTCTCGTGCTTGGGCTCGCGACGAGTCTTGCCCATCCCCTGCTTGCACAGCTTGAGTTGCAGCGCATCCGCGTCAAGGACCAGAGGAGCTTTGGTGCCTTCGGGAGCAGCGTCGCGGTTTCGGGCAACCTGCTCGCGGTGGGAGCTCGGGACGAGCGACTGACAGCCAACTATATGGGCGCTGTCTATCTCTTTCGGAAGGGGAGCCACGGTTGGGTCCGGGAGGCCAAGCTGACGGCGCCGGTCCCAGCGGTCCACGATCGATTCGGGACCTCGGTGGCCCTGTCCGGTGACCAACTTGTGGTCGGTGCTCCTGCTTACATTTCCAAGACCACCGGCGGCAAGATCCACATCTTCCGCAAGAAGGCGGGCAAGTGGGTGCATGAGGCGGAGTTTGCCCGGGGGCGCTGGTTTGGCGCATCGGTGGCGTTGTCCGGCAATCGCGTGCTTGCGGGCGCTCCCGGTACTCGGCATCGCAAGGTGGCTTGGGGAGGGAACAACTATGCTGGTGCCGCCTGGGTCTTCAAGTTCGACGGAACGTCCTGGCTGGAGGAAGCCAAGCTCCTGGCGAGCGACCCAGCCTATGGCGATCACTTTGGTTCCGCCGTGTCCATCCAAGGGAACAGTCTCTTGGTCGGAGCCTCAGGAGAAGGAGACGATTCCCTTCGGAGGTTCGCCATTGGGTCGGTGTACGCCTTCGATTGGAACGGCCAGTCCTGGGTTGAGTCCCAAAAGTTCCGCGCTCTAAAGTCCGCCGACCAGTCGTTCTTCGGCGCTGCGATCTCCTGGGATGGCAACGACGCCGTGATCGGCTCGCCCGGTAAGAAGGCGAATGGGGTTTGGGGGGCCGGCGCCGCGTATCTCTTCCACAAAGGCACGGCCGGCTGGAGTCAGCAGCAAAAATGGACTTCTCCTTGGCCAAGCACCTCCGCTGCTTTCGGTTCACGCGTTGCGCTTAGCAGCGGCCTCGCCGTCATCGGTCACAACGGCCGCGACGCCGAGGGCAACAAGCGCGGCGCGATTCACGTTTGGCGCCGCACCAGTTCCAACAAGTGGATCCCCGAACCTGCCTTCCAAGGCTCTGGCCTCGTTGGAAAATACTCGAGTTTCGGCAACTCGGTCGCCCTCGATGGCAGCACGCTCGCCGCCGGGGGGTACCTCGAGGACAACAAGCCGCTCAGCGACGGGGCGGTCTGGCTCTATGACATGTCTCCCGACTTTCATCTGATGGTGCTTCCGCTTCCGCTCGTCATCAAAGACAGCGCCAAGTTCGAGGTCCGTCATGCTCCGAAGAATGCCATCGCTTTCCTGATGTTCGGGTTCCAAGGCACGACCCATTTCCCTCTTCCCTGGCCTCGTGCGACGCTGCGGCTGGTCAACCCCATGATCCTTGGCACTCTTCCTACGGGAACCAAGGGCAGCGCTCTTTGGGAGTTCAACATCCCCGCGGCGGCCCTTGGCGTGAAGCTCTGGGCCCAGGTATTCGAACTCGAATCCCTCACAAGAGCGCGCACGAGCAACGTGATCTACTCGAAGATTCGGCTTCCTCTTTGAGTTCGGCTGGGCTCTTAGGTTCGCTCCGTGTGGGGAGGCTCGTCAGGCGGAGCGCCGAGCGCGAGGCCCCTGTGGTTCGGCGCGCCGCTGCGGTCGCCGCGCTCGCGTAGGGCATCCAGGCGCGCTTGGTCGTCGAACTCGAGTTCGCATTCGGTGCCTGTGCCGGACCACGCGGCTTCGTAGTGTTCGAGCAGACGTTCGGCATGCTTGCGTGGGGAGGGCGATCGGGGGCTTACGTTGGCACGCGCGCGCGCGAGCCTCGCGGGATCGTCGAGCAGCTGCCCGAGCAAGCGTGCGATCGCGTGCGGGTCGTTGGGGGGGACAGTGAAGCCGCTCTCGCCGATCCGTTCCGCAAACGCGCCGACGTCCGTGACGAGCGCTGGCACGCCAAGCTCGAAGGCTTCGTCGAGGACGAAGCCGTAGGTCTCGAAGCACGTGGATGGGAACACCGCGAGTTCGATACCGAGCCGCGCTAGTTCGTCGTATTCGTAACGGCCGTGCAACTGCACGGGGAGTCCCCGGCCTAGCTCGGTGAGCTCGCGCTCGAGCGCATCGGTATCGACGCGGCCGAAGACGTGTAGCTCGAGTGCCCCGTCGAGTCGGCGTTGCTCGGCCAAGACACCGAGTCCGCGCAGCAGCACCTGAACCCCCTTGCGGTGCGTGAGGTTGCCCCAGTAGGCAAGCATGAGCGGTGCCTGGCCGGTGGTGGGGCGTTTCGTTGCGGGCAGTGCGGCAAACCGCGGCGCGTAGCCGAGAGGTAGCAGATCGACGCGGCTTTGGGGTAGGCCCAGGCCGCGGGTCACCAGGTCGGCGGTCGCATGCGTTGCCGCTAGCACGCGCCGGGCGCGCGTGAGTTCGTTGCGGAAGCGTGCCCGGTAGGCGTCGATTCCCAGGTGGACCTC
>CAYSWE010000540.1:0-3430 GCA_964434515.1 uncultured Phycisphaerales bacterium
CGCGGCACCGAGTTCCGTCAGGCGGTCGAGGCAGTAGCCTGGGTCCGGACCGTATCCGACCACGTCCCCGACCTGGAGAATACGCTCGACGCCGTGGCGATCGGCGTCGGCAAGCACGCTCTCCAACGCCTCCATGTTGGAATGCACGTCCCCGAGGATTGCAACTCGCATCAGCGCTGTCTCCGGGAATCGATGGTCAGGGCGAAACCTGTCGTCAACAACCATGCGCCAACAGCGGCGCGCATGCCAAACTTCGCTACGCCGAGTTCGAGAGCGCCCAGTGAGCCTAGCAAGACAAGTCCCCGAATGCCTGGCAGTCGCAGCATGCGAAGAGCGATGACGAACATCCCGCCGGCCGCGACAGCAACGGCGTTTGTGATCAGCGCTCGTGGTTCCACGTGGAACCTAGCCAGGTGAGCGGTGCGTACTGTCAGCAGCATGGCCTCCCCGGCTAGCCAAGCAACGGCGACTTCGATGGCGAGGCGACGCTCAGCCCATCCCCAGAAACGAGCGGGCGCGTCGTGCGCGAACGGGTGTCCGCTGGCGGTACGCATGGGCTTGATCGCGACAAACAACCACACAAATGCCAACCAACGTGCCCACCCGAGCACAGGGTCCAACGCGGGTGCGGCCCAGATCGTCGTAGGCCGAGGAATCGCAATCGCCCACCAGAGCAAGAATCCCAGGAACCCGGACAGTAGCCAGCGAAACTCCTGGCGCCGGGTCGTCTGACGAGCGACGATCAGGCACGCCCAGAGCGTACCGCTTGGCATCCATCGGGCTGCTATCATTGGTGCTTCGGGCGTGGCTACGGATGCAGCCGAACTTGCGAGACTGAGACCTTGCCAAGGGTGAGGATGTTGGTAGCCGATTGCGACTGTGAACGCCATTATCGGCAAACACCGCCATGAGCAAAGAGCGGATCGAAAAGAACAACGAGAACCCGAGCCAACCCCGGCCGGCCGACGCGAGGTCCGACCGGCCCATCGCGATAGCCTGCGCGAACCAGAAGGGGGGTGTTGGGAAGACGACCACCGCGGTGCATCTCGCTGTTGCGCTGCGGCGCGCCGGACACCAAGTTCAGCTTGTCGACCTGGATCCGCAGCGCAACGCGCAGCTCTGCCTCAGCGGCGACGCCAAGACCGGCGAGCGCAGTGGCGGCACTCTGCCGACTTGGACCCAGGAGCCATGCACCGAAGCCGAGGTTTGGATCCCCCGCGCCGCTGGCGGGTCGTTAGAGGACCTGGACGCATCTCCAGCCGACTACCGGATCATCGACTGCCCGCCGAGTCTCGACGGCTGGACCCGGCACGCCCTCGAACAGGCACACCATGTGCTGATTCCGCTGCAATGCGAATTCCTCGCGATGGAAGGATTAGCGCGCATCCTCGCGCGCGTCGCCGCCCTCGCGAATCGGCCCTCCAGCAGGCCAGCCCAGGTACACGTGCTGCCAGTGATGCTCGAGGCCGATTCACGGATCCATCAGGACATTCTCGAAGAGCTCTCGACCCACCTGCCCACGCAGACCTGCACGAGTTGGGTACCCCGAGATCCTCTCTTCTCCGAGGCTGCAAGCTTTGGCCTCTCGCTCTTCAAATACAATGTAAGATCTTTTGGTACAAGGTCTTACGCAAAACTGGCAAGGGAGGTTCGTGATGGCTGGACGTAAACTGGGACGCGGCTTGCAGTTCCTTCTCTCAGACCGAGGCGCGGGGGACTCGAGCGACGACTCGCCTGCCGAGAAGCCGAGATCGAGACCGGACAGCAGTCCCGGATCCGACGAGCGAGCCGATTCGCAGGAGCCAATCACCGAGCTGCTCCTCAACGACTTGGTTCCAAATCCCTACCAACCTCGTAAGGCGTTCAACGAGGATGAGATCCAGGGCCTCGCGGAATCCATCCGGGCTTCCGGAATCCTGCAACCACTCCTGGTCAGGGCGCGCGGCAACCAGTTCGAGATCATCGCCGGCGAACGTCGTGCGCGGGCGGCTCGGTTGGCCGGACTCGACCGAGTGCCTGTGCTGATGCGCCAGGTCGATGATGTCGAGATGCGGCTCTTGGCCCTCGTGGAGAATCTCCAGCGGGCCGACTTGGATCCCATCGAAAAGGCCGAGTCCTTCCGCGAGCTGAAGTCCGCAACCAAGTGGACTCATGATCGACTCGCCAAGGCTGTCGGGCTGAACCGCAGTTCGGTCTCCAACTACCTCCGGCTGCTCGATCTCGATCCTTCGATCCGCAAGTTCATTCGAACGGGTCAGCTCTCCATGGGGCATGCCCGCGCGCTACTCGGTGCACCGGAAAACCTACGCGCCCGGTTGGCCGATGAGGTCATTGCACAGGGACTCTCCGTTCGCGCCGTCGAACGCATGATGGGCGACCAGGCTCTTCCGGCGTCCGGCAGTACGGGCGGCAGGGATCCCGGTCCCGATCGGCCCAAGCCCGGTGGACGACGCCCGGCCTGGATGATCGAAATGGAGCAAAACCTTCTCGCGGCGCTTGGCTGCCGCGTTCGCATCCAGCATCGAAACGGCAAAGGGCGAATCAGCCTCGAGATCGGCTCGCGCGAGGAGTTTGACCGTGTCTACGAGCTACTCATGTCGTCGCCGCATACCCCATCCGAAGAGGAGCTGGTGGCTAGCAAGAAGCGCCGGTAAGAGAAGGCCGCCGACGAGATCGCCCGGAGCGGACCTGGCCAACGACGGTCAGGACTCGATCGTGACCTTCTCGACTACGATCGCTTCGGCGGGCTTGCCGATCCCGCCGGTTTCCTCCGCTGTCGAGGACATCTTGGCGCCGACAATCTTGTCGATGACTTCCTTGCCCTCGACGACGCGACCAAACACGACGTAACTCCCGTCTCGCTTGTCCGCGCAATCACTGCCCGTGAAGTAGATCAACTGCTTGTCGCTGCCGATCTTCGAGGAGTCCCGGAAGGCTGCCAACATGTAACGAAAGTGGCTCACGCCCGAGTCCTCGGGGCCAAGCTGTTCGGTAGATCGAAACGTGCCCCACTTGCTGCGGTCTTCCTGCTTGCTCTCCGGATCGCCGAGCAGCGCAATGTCGCCTTCGTACGTGCTCTTCCGATTCGCGTCTGTTGGCTCACGCCGAATCTCGTGGAAGCGCATCCCGTTGTAGAGACCAGCTTTGCAGTTCTTGAGGAACTGCGCGCAGTGCTTCTTCGCCCGGTCTGTATACAGGCGAACCTTGAAAGAACCGGCGGACGTGGCAAACGTGATGACCGGCTTGGCGCTGGGTTCCGGTGCGGTGTAGAGCGCCTCGTGCTGCTCGGCAAACGCCTTCTGGTGCTTCGCGGCTGCGAGCATGAGCTGATCGAGTTCCGCCGGCTGAGGCTTGGGCGGTTTCACATCGTCCTTACGCTTAGACCGCTTCTTGTTCGCATCGTCGTCGTCCTCCTTGTCGGGAAGTGGAA
>CAYSWE010000541.1:0-3428 GCA_964434515.1 uncultured Phycisphaerales bacterium
GTCGAGTAGTAGTCTTGGAACTTCATCGTGCTTGGAGTGGGACTTGATGGCAGCCGAGCTATTGAACCCTGTTCGGATCGGCACTGGAAGAAACGGACACTCGATCTCGCTCGTTTGCGTGTGGGCCCGACGTCCGGCACAATGCGTGCCATGCGCAAACACCTTCGCCTGCGGGCTTTCTTGCTGGCCATCTTGGCCTTTGGCTTCCCGGCGACGTTGATTGCCCAAGTGGACGGGCAGGCGGAGAGCTGGCTTCAGGATCTTTCCGCCGGGACGTTCGACCGGATCGTCTACGAGCAGGCGGATACCGGATCGGAGGCCCCTGTCGAGGATTGGGAGGACAAGGTCAACGTCGCCGTTGGCGGGATGAACTCGTTCATCGGAGGGTTCTTTTTCTTCGATGTTGGGGGGACGACGGTCACGCTCCACTTGTCGGACGCCGACCTGGCGAGCAAGGCGAGCCTCCGCGCAGCGCTCGACAAGGCAACGGCCGAGGCGAAAGCGGCGGGGATCGACCCCGCCAAGGCGCAGGTAACCCTCACGGACGATCGCCAAGCCGAGAAGGGCGGGGCCACACTGGCGGTTTATCAGTCAGGGATTCCACTCGCTGTGCTCTGGCTCGTCCTTGGGGCGATTTTCTTCACGATTCGTATGGGCTTTGTCCAGCTCCGCGCAGTCCGGCATGCGGTGAGCATCACCCGCGGAACCTACGACAATCCCGAGGACGAGGGCGAGGTCAGTCACTTTCAGGCCCTCACGGCAGCCCTGTCCGCCACCGTTGGGTTGGGCAACATCGCGGGCGTTGCCATCGCAATCTCCATAGGCGGCCCCGGAGCCACACTCTGGATGATCGTCGCCGGTTTCCTGGGTATGGCCTCGAAGTTCACAGAGTGCACGCTCGGGCAAATGTATCGCCATCAACGACCCGATGGGCACGTCATGGGAGGCGCAATGTACTACCTCTCCGACGGCCTCAAGGAACTCGGCTATGCCGGCGTGGGCCGCTTCTTGGCCGTGCTGTTCGCGATTCTCTGTATCGGCGGATCTCTGGCTGGAGGCAACTCCTTCCAGGTGAACCAATCGCTGAATGCCGTGTCTGCGACGTTCCCTGCCTTCTTCGAAGGTGGCGGCAACAACTGGATCTATGGCGCCGTGATGACCACGATGGTGGCTGCTGTCATCCTAGGTGGGCTCAAGCGCATCGCCCAGACTGCGGAGATGGTCGTGCCCACGATGTGTGCGATCTACGTGATCGCTTCGCTCTTTGTTATCTTGAGCAACGCATCCGAGATTCCGGCTGCGTTCAGCGCGATTCTCGATGGCGCATTCTCGCCAATCGCGGGCTTCGGCGGTGCGGTTGGCGTGCTCGTGCAGGGGTTCAAGCGCGCAGCGTTTTCCAATGAGGCCGGTGTGGGGTCGGCGGCGATCGCGCACTCGGCAGCGAAGACGGACTACCCCGTCCGAGAGGGGATCGTTGCCCTGCTCGAACCGTTTATCGACACGGTTGTCATATGCACGATGACGGCACTCGTGATCGTCATCATGGGAGCCTATGATCCATCGTCCCACGGTGGCATGTTCGCGGACAACATTCGCGATGGCAACGGCGCAGCTCTGACCTCACAAGCCTTTGGGGAGGCGATCAGTTGGTTCCCCTACGTGCTGTCGGTCGCCGTCGTGCTCTTCGCGTTCTCGACAATGATCTCCTGGTCCTACTACGGAGAGCGCTGCTGGGTGTGGTTGTTTGGCGAATCGAGTTCGATCTTCTATAAGATCCTCTTTCTCGTAGCGTGTTTTCTTGGATCCGTCATGACGGCCACGAACGTGCTCGAGTTCGGTGATCTCATGATTTTGGGCATGGCGTTTCCGAATGTTCTGGGCGTCGTCTTACTGTCCGGCAAGGTCAAACATGCGTTGAACGACTACTGGGCCAAGTACCGGGCAGGTGAGTTCAAGGCGAACAAGTAGGGTTGCGCGTGGAACGAGGGATGGACGAGCTATTACCGGGTGTTTGGCGGTGGTCCGTGCACAACGCGGAGCGCGGGATCGACTTCAATGGTTGGTTCGTGCGGCGCGACGGCGCAACCGTCGTGGTCGATCCGCCACCGGCGAACGCCGAGGTTCTGCGCGAGGTCGAGCGCCACGGGGCGCCCGAGGCAGTGCTGCTGACCAACAAGGACCATGCTCGCGACTGTGTGACGTTCCGCGATCACTTCGGCTGTCCGATCTGGATTCACGAGCTGGATGCTCCGTTGGTCGATCTGGGGGTCCTTGAGGTCTACCGCGACGGCGCGACGCTGCCGACAGGCCTCGTTGCGAGCACGCTGGCCGACAGCAAGACTCCCGGCGAGACCGCGTTTTGGGTTCCCGGCGAGTCGGCGGCGTGGATCGTTGGTGACGCCGTCCTTGGTCGGCCGGCGGGTGAGCTTTCGATGCTGCCCGACGCCAAGTTCGATGACCCGGCTGCTGCCAAGCGTGGTCTCAACAAGCTGCTCGAACGGGACTTCGATGCGCTCCTCCTCGGCGATGGCGAGCCGATCCTCACGGGAGCCATGGCGCAGCTGCGAGCCTGGCTTCTAGCCTCTAGCCTCTAGAGTTCCTCGTTAGCCAGGGATTCGAGTTCTTCCCAGCGGGCATAGAGCTTGGCCTGCTCTTGTTCCAGCTCTTTGCGGCGTTGGACGAGCTGGTCGAGTTCCGGCGTCGCTTGGTCGTAGAGGGCCGGGTCGGCGAGGCGCTCGTCGACCGCTGCTATGTCGGTCTCTGTGGCGTCGATGCGGCCGGGCAGCTCGGCGAGCTCCTGGCGCTGGCGGCTGCCGAAGCGGCGCTGTGTCGGCGGGCGGCGGTGGGTCTTGGGCTTGGCTGGCGAGCGCGCCGTGCGCTGCGCAGCGGCTTCGGCGGCGAGTCCATCGAGCAGGCTGCTCAGGTCACCCGCGTGCAGCCGATGCCGGCCGTCGTTTCCGATGTGCAAGATGCGTGTCGCGACGCGATCCAGAAACCAACGGTCGTGGCTGACGATGAGCGCGGATCCTGCGAACGCACAGAGGGCTTCTTCGAGCACGCGCAGGGTCGCCAGGTCGAGGTCATTGGTGGGTTCATCGAGCACGAGGACGTTGCCGCCGATTGCGAGCAGCTTGGCAATGAGCACGCGGTTTCGTTCGCCGCCTGACAGGTCGCCGATCCGCGTGTGGAGCATCGATGGTGGAAACAGGAAGCGCTCGAGGTAGGTCTCGACGCGCAACGTGCGGCCGGCGACGGCGATCTGGTCGCCATCGCCGGCGACCTCCTCCATGACGTTGTTGGTCGGGTCGAGATCACTGCGAGTCTGATCTAGAAACGAAAAACGCACCGTGGGACCCACCGCGCGAGTGCCACTGTCGGGTTCGAGCAGGTTCAAGCAGATGCGCAACAAGGTCGTCTTCCCGGCGCCA
>CAYSWE010000542.1:0-3412 GCA_964434515.1 uncultured Phycisphaerales bacterium
GTCGACACCGAGCTGGTGATCGTGCTGTTTCCGCGCATTCTTTCTCCTGCGTGGGAACGCGAGGATGTGGAGCGGAGTCTCGACCGGATCGTGCGGGCGCGCGAACCGTTTCGGCGGACTTCCGTTCCCATGGAGGAGCCTGTGGAGAGCTGGCATGGGTTCCAGCTCGATGGCGAGCCTGGCACCGCAGATCCCGCGCGTGAGTCCGCACACAGTCTGTTGGCGACATCCAAGGGCAGTCCCCGAGAACCGGCGACGCTGTCGCGCGAGAGTCTCGCGGCGCTGTCGTTTCGGCGGGCGCTCACCGCGCTGTCGCACGAGAATCGGACGCAGGCCAGGCAGGACCTTGATGAGGCTCTGCGTTTGAATCCAGCCAATGCCGGAGCTTGGCTGGTCCGTGGTGTGCTGGAGCTGGGCCGGGGCGAGCTGCGCGCCGCGCGCGCTTCGCTGAAACGCGCGGTTCGGCTGGCTCCTGCCGATCCCAACGCACGCAACGATCTGGGCCTGGCCGAGCTGCGCGGAGGCAACCCGATCGTCGCAGAGGGACACTTCCGCGCGGCGCTCAAACTCGGCGCCCAAGCGGATGTGCACAACAACCTTGGGATCGCCCTGCTCCAGCAGGGGAGAGTCGCAGAGGCCAGGGCCGCCATTGCGCAGGCGATCGAGGCGGGCAGCTTCCCGGCGGAGGCACAGGTCAACTTGGCCGTCTGCTATGACCGCTCAGGGGACACGGCGTCCGCGGCGGCGGCCTACCGAGCGTTCCTCCTCGCCGGAGGCAACCTCGACGATCCCCGGCTCAGGGCGCTGCGCGGCCGGCTGATCGAACTGGGATCCGTGGCTCGGTAGCGTTGTCGCGCGATCGAGAAGACGTCTTTCCGAACGGTTGGCTCAAGTTGGACCGGAAGGATGCCCGAACGCGATCACGTGAAGAACTCTCTCATTGCAATGTTGTTGGGCCTCTGTGGGCTCTTTGGCTGTCAGCGAAGCAAGTCCTCGGGCGCAGTGGACGCCAAGGCTTCGATCGTCGAACTCATGGGACCGAGCCCGATTGCGGATGGCACCGATCGAGCTAATCTCGTCGTTCGGGTGCACGACGGGAGCGGCCGTGCGATCGCGGGTCAGATCGTGCAGTTGTCGGTGACGGGCGATGGAAACGTCACCAACCAGCCGGGCTTGACCGGGTCGGATGGCGCGGCGAGCGGCTGGATCGCGAGCACCCTCCCGGAGACCAAGACGGTGACCGTGACGGTCAACCCCGGGCCGCATGCTGTGATGCTGTCGAAGCAGATCACGATTCCGTTCTTGCCGATCGCCAGTGGCACGCGATCGACGCTCACGGTCGGCAGCACGACGTTGCCGGCCAACGGCACGTCGAAAGCCAGGATCACCGTGACGGTGCGCGATACGAAAGGTCAGCCGGCGGCCGGACATACCGTGCGGCTCGCCGCGACTGGATCTGCGACGATCTTGACCCAGCCCACGGCGACGACGGACGTCAATGGCGTAGCAACTGGCTTTCTGGCCTCGACCGTGGCCGGCGTGAAGACGATCACCGCGACGGTCAATCCGAATCATAGCGCCGTCGTCGTGTCCGCGGTCGGCACCGTGACCTTCACGGCGGACCCGCTCGGTCCTGACGATGTCGAGTTCTACTACGGCGAGGGAGTGGCGAGCGAAGCGCGGCTTCGCACCTGGGCCGATACGACTAGCCAGTGGGCGGCCGAGGCCAAGGCGCCGGCGACTGGCACTGGGATTCGCTGGACGATCAACGCGTTCGCGCCGACCAACTCATTCGAGCGTCTCGTTGGTGTGCTCTCGGACGACGGCACTGCGACCGACCTCGACTTGCTGCGTTGGGATGGGGCGTCCTGGTCGACCGACTGGTCGTCGAATGGGATCGCCCGGGTCGATGTCGACAAGCGCGGTTTCGATCTCGCCTACGAGGACAGTTCGGGCGACGCTCTAGCCGTTTACTCGAATGGGACCAAGACGCCAGTCTTCCGCACGCTGTCTGCGGGGGTCTGGTCCGCGGAGCAACCCTTGCCCATCAACGATGGGGCGGGCCCTTTGCCGGATCCCAACTCTGGAGTCGTCTATTGGATTGAGCTCGCGCCGCGCCGGGGAAGCAACGAGATTGCGCTCGCGTATGCCGACGCCAACGCTGACCTCGTCGCTTTGACGTGGAGTGGTACGTCGTGGTCGACGGCAACGGTTTCGACGCTGACCACCACACTGGCGATCAACGGGCTGTCGCATGTGGTTCACAACCGCGCCTTTGACCTGGCCTACGAGACTACCAGTGGGCAGCTGGTCGTTGCCTGGGGCAACGAGACTGGCGCTGGATTCTGGTTCTCGCGCAAGCCCGCGGGTTCGAATCTCTGGACGACGAAACAACACATCGTCGCGCAGAACGGGATCGCAGACTTCGTGGATCTCGAGGCCGAGCCGGTGGGCAATCGCATCGCCGCCGGCTTTTTCGACATGAGCGGAACCGAGCGCCTTGGCCTGGCAGTTTGGGATGGCACGAACTGGCTGAATGCCGGCGAATACGATTCGCAGACCCGGGACGTCAACCACACGGCCCAGGGCGACATGCCTGGCGCTGTCGGCTGGGTCGGGACCAGTGGTGTCGCTGTGTGCGTGTATTCCGACAACGCGCCGGCACGGATCGACTGGAAGCGGTGGACCGCGGCCGGCGGATGGACCAATCAGACGCACGTCGGCGTCTCTGGCAAGGGTTTCACCGAGTCGGTCGCGCTGCATACCTTCCGCACGCAGTCGAAGCTCATGGTCGTCGTGTCTGGCTCGAACTCCAACCTCTACGCCGCGACCTACAATGGGACCGCGTGGACCATGACGAACGGAGCGCAGCCGCTCGAGACGTCGATCTCGAGCCTCGCCTCGCGGCCATTCAGCTTCGACCCAAAGACCAGGTAGCCGGGCGCAGTCGTCGGCCCCGACGCGACGGCCACGACTTCTGCAGGCGCACGCTTGCAACGCGTCCATGGGTCTAACACGCTGTAGACGTGACCAAGACTCCAGACGCCGTTGCATCCCCGTTCTCGCGCACGATGCGTGACAACATCGAGGGCATCGCCGTCGCCATCCTGATGGCGATCGGGCTCAAGTATTTCTTGCTCGAGGCATACGAGATCCCGACGCCATCGATGCAGCCAGCGTTGATGGGTAGCAAGGAGGCTGGGATCCATGACCGGATCCTCGTCAACAAGGCCGCCTACCTGCTGCGGGAGCCGCAGCGCTGGGATATTGCGGTCTTTCGCTATCCGCACAACCAGAGTCAGAACTACGTCAAGCGCATCGTTGGTCTGCCGGGCGAACACCTGCTCATCGCTGGCGGCGATATCTACCGCGTAGCGAAGAACGGCCGCGATCGGACGATCGTGCGCAAGCC
>CAYSWE010000543.1:0-3382 GCA_964434515.1 uncultured Phycisphaerales bacterium
CGAATGGGATCTCGCTCAGGTAGGTGTGGTTGTTGTCCACGTCGAAGGCGGCGAATCCTCCATTGCTCGACTGCATACCGCACAACCAGTCGGCGGCGCGAGCGATCGGGTGTTGGTAACGGTCGGGGTCTCGCGCGAGCAGCGCCCAGCCGGCGGCCGACGTATCGTCGAGGTCCGCATAGTAGGCGTTGTTGTATTGAAACGCCCATCCGCCCGATGCGAGTTCCGGTCGGGTCTCACGCCAGTCCGCGGGGCCGTCGAGGAGTTGCTTTGAGACGAGCCACGAGCATGCATCATCCAAAGCCTGCTCGGTCTGTGGGTCCGCCTCGACCGCCTGCGCCTCGATCAGAGCCAGGACTGCCAGCGCGGTATCCCAGACGGGGGACTTGCACGGCTGGCAATACGTTTCGCTGCGACCGACGACGAGGAGGTCTTCGAGGGCCTGCTTGCACGCCTGACGCGTTCGATCGTCGGCTGGCCTGCCGAGGACCGTGAGCGCTTCGAGTGCGTTGACCATCGCGGGGAAGATCGCACCGAGGCCATCGGAGTTGTTGAGCCGTGCGACGAACCAGCGCTCGGCGCGGCGCAGTGCGCTGCGTCGGACGAACCCGGGGATCAAGAACTCACCCAGCCGGAACGTGCGCTCGAGTGCGAGGAAGACGCGATTCAGTCGCGAGCGCACGGGAAAGTATTTCTTGACCCGCTCGGGCGGCTCGGTGAACAGCTCCTGAATGTCGATGCCGGTGGGGTTCTTGGCTTTGGCGCGTAGGCTGTAGAGGATCGTCAGCGGCACGACGACGGTGCGCGACCAGTACGAGACCTTGCTCAGGTGGAACGGAAACCAGCGCGGGAACAAGATGATCTCGACCGGCATGAAAGGCACGGCCCGCCACGGCACTTGGCGGAAGAGGGCCATGGTGATCCGCGTGAAGACATTGCACCGTGCCGCGCCTCCATGCGCCAGGATGGCCGCACGCGCACGCTTCATGTGGGGTGCTTGCGGATCGTCACCGGCGAGCTTCAGTGCCCAATAGCACTTGACCGAGCAGGAGATGTCGAACTGACCGCCATAGTAGAGTGGCCAACCACCGTGCTCGGCCTGGCGTGCGCGTAGGTAGGGCGCGATCTCTCGCTGGAGCGTTTCGTCGACCTCGTCGAGGAAATGCATCATCAGCACGTATTCTGCCGGAACCGTGCAGTCTGCCTCGAGCTCGTAGCACCACTCGCCAGCCGATTCTTGTGCGTCGAGCAAGGCACGCCTTGCTCGACGTAGCGCGTCCCGCGTTTTGGACGCGGCGTCCATCGCTTCGCCGACCGCCGGCGGACCGACGGGCTCGCGTTGTGTATACGGGAAGGCTGGGCCGGATTCGCGCGGGCTCATACGGCCTTACTCTGCCCTTTCCTCGTCACCTGAGGCAACGTCTTTCTGCGGTCTTGGTGGCTCGGTCGCCGGTCGAGCGCCGCGCACCGGATCGTAGTAGTCGAGGCCGGCGTGGTCGAGCACACCCTCACCGGCTAGGAGGCGGAGCGTGTTCTGGAGCTTCAGATGCTGGGTGAACAGGTCATGCTCCGGGGCGAGGTCGCGCCGGCATTGCGGGTGCTTGAAGTAGAACGACAGCCACTCCTGGATTCCCGCAAGACCGGCGCGCTGCGCGAGGTCGAGAAACAAGGCGAGATCGAGAACCAGTGGTGCCGCGAGAATCGAGTCCCGGCAGAGGAAGTTGATCTTGATCTGCATGGGCAGTCCAAGCCAGCCGAAGATGTCGATGTTGTCCCACCCTTCTTTGGCATCACCACGCGGCGGATAGTGGTCGATCCGCACCTTGTGCACGTAGTTGCCATAGAGCTTTGGGTGGAGTTCGGGTTCGAGGATCGAGTCGAGTACGGAGAGCTTGCTGAGCTCCTTGGTCCGGAATGCATCTGGATGGTCGAGGACCTCGCCATCGCGGTTGCCAAGGATGTTGGTCGAATACCATCCCTCCAGTCCGAGCATCCGAGCCTTGAATCCGGGTGCCAGGATGGTCTTCATCAAGGTCTGCCCAGTCTTCAGGTCCTTGCCTGCGATGGGTGCCTTGGTGCGAGTCGCCAGCTCTTCGAGTGCCGGAATGTCCGCGCTCAGGTTTGGTGCTCCGTTGGCATACGGGATTCCAAGCTTGATCGCCGCGTACGCGTAGATCATCGATGGAGGGATCTCTGGTGCGTCTTGCTCCAGGCCGCGCTCGAGTGCGTCGAGATCATGGTGCACTGGGCTGTCGGGTGGGAGGATCTCGGTCGACCCACACCAGATCATGACCACGCGCTCAAGCGAATGCTTCTGGCGAAAGTCTTCGATGTCGCGCATGACCTGGCGTGCGCATTCCATCTTGGTGCCCGTCTTGATGTGGGTTCCGCGTAGCCGAGGTAGGTAGCGCTCGTCGTAGATCCCGGGCTCGGGCCGGATCGCCTCGAGTGCGGCGCGGATCGGCTCGAGTCGTTCCGGTGGGAGCACGCGAGCGGTCGCTGCCGCTTTCCAGGCTGAGTCTGGAAAGATATCCCAGCCGCCGAACACCAGGTCCTCGGCCGCTTCCAGTGGGACGAGCTCGCGGATGGGGCAGCGCCGGCCCTCGTAGCGCTTGCCGAGCCGCAGGTGCTGCAGTTGCGTGAGCGAGCCGAACAAGTCGCCGAGTCCGCGCTTGTGCAGCTCGATCCCGGCCATGAATGTCGTCGCCACCGCACCCATGCCAGGCATTAGGACGCCAAGCTTGCCGACTGGGGGTTGAAGTGGGGCCTGCCGTTGCTCTGCCATCATCGCTCCGCGGGAAAAGGACCCGCATACTCCCACCATACCCCCGAGGGTCCATGGAAGCCCAAAACTGCTCTGCCAGTGTTCGCTTCGAACCCGATCACTTGATCGCGTCCAAGTCGATCATGCCTGGCTCTTCTTCCGTAACTGCTTCGCCATTCGTCTTCGGCGGGTTGCCGTCGTGGATGAGGAACAGGCGTCGTTGTAGATAACTCTCGCGCGTGTAAACGTAGCGATCCAGCGCTGCATCCTTCATCGCCTTCAGCCCCGCATCGTTGCGGGCTCGCAAGTCTAGCGCCCGGAAGACCGATGACGGGACCGTAATCCGTGTGTCGTCGACAAAGAAGAAGACCGAGGTTACGCGGGCCAATGCGTGGCCCGGCGCGTCGCGGAGCGTGGACGGGCCGAGCAACGGCAAAACGAGGTACATGCCTCGGCCGACACCCCAGGTGCCAAGCGTTTGGCCGATGTCCTCGTCGTGTTGTTCGAGCCCCCAGCTCGTCGCTACATCGAGGAAGCCGCCGATGCCGACCGTCGAGTTAACGACAAACCGCGCCAGATCCGATGCGCCATCGCCAGGCTTGCCCTGGAGCAGATTGT
>CAYSWE010000544.1:0-3375 GCA_964434515.1 uncultured Phycisphaerales bacterium
CGGTCGCGGCACGGCGCATCCGAACCGGCACGCGACGGCGCTGCGCGTCGGCAACGACGGTGTCCCGCAGTGCCGCGGTGTTCGCGTTTTCGATCGCGAGCTGAGTCAGTTCGTCGGCGTGCTGCAGGCTCCTGCGCTGCACACGCCGCAACAACTCTCGGTGAACGAGCTGACTACACGCGGCGATCGCGTGCGCGGCAACGAGCGCGCGCGCGCGCTCGCCAGCGGCCGCGGCGAGAAGATCATGCGTAATCCACCGCGCGCCGACGCGCGCGTGGAGTTCAGTTTTCGAGGACAATGTGATCGTTTGGCTGAAAAGTGCCGAACCGGCGCCCCCACACGACGGTGGAGAGGAGAGGGCAACTCGATTCGCGAAAGGTCAGGCAGGCAAAGATCAAGCGGAGGCGCTCCATCATAGCGTCATCGCACGAAAGTGCAGCGGTCGAGCGGAACAAAGACCTCCCTTGTCGGGCTCTCGTCGGCGGCTATACAGGACCGCCGGCAGCGCTCGCGCGGCTCCCCTCGGGGACCACGCCACGCCGCATATCGCGACGATTCTCAGAACGAGGCTATCCGAAGATGGATGTGATGGTTTTCTACATGGACCCGAGCGGCAAACGTCGAGCCTGGGCCAAGGGACCAGCGGAAGAGCAGGACACCGTACGCGCTAGTGCGCGCAAGCGTCTCGACGCGTGGATCGAGCAGCAAAACGAGACCCTCGGCGAAGAAGAGTGGAGTCCGGACGACTTCCACGAGTTCGTCGCCGACGTCCGCGAGACGTCCTAGTCGTGTCTCTTAGCCAATCGCGGCCCTAGTCATCCATGGCAACGGAACTCTGGTTCAACCCGCGCTGCTCGAAGTGCCGGCAGGCACTCGAGCTGCTCGAGGCCGCCGACGTCCAACCCGAACTCTATCTCTACCTGGAGACCGGGCCCTCACGGGAGCGCATCGAGGCACTGCTCGCCATGCTCGTACCGTCCGATCTAATCGCGATCCTGCGGCGCAAGGAAGCGCTCTTTGCAAGTCTGGGGCTCGCCGACGCCTCACGCGACGCCCGGATCGACGCGATGGTGGCCCATCCCGAACTCATCGAACGCCCGATCCTGATCCACGAGAACCGCGCGATCGTTGCCCGACCGCCAGAACTCGTGCACGAACTGCTGCGCTAGCTGTTTTGTCGAGGCTTTCCGGCTTTGCAGGGTGCGTGCTAGCGGGCGTCGCAGCCATGCCGGGTTTTCGGCCGTGTTTCGAGAAGCATGTCTCAGAAATCCTCGACCTGATCCGCTGCGCTCGGTCCTACGCCGCCGCCGCTACTTGGTCTTCCCACGCTGTCGCTTGGCCTTGGGTCCGCGCACGCGCACCAGCTTGGCCAGAAACGTCGCGGGGTGCTTCTTGAACTTCGCCACACACTTGGCGCAGCAGAAGGCGATCCTCTCTCCCTTGTAATCGACGACCTGCCGGTCGTTGACCTTCTTGCCGAGGACCGGGCACGTGTCGTTGACGGGACGCTGAGCTTCGATCGCGGCAGCGAGCTTGGCGATGTCGTCGACGTAGCCACCGCGATCGATCGTAAGGCCAGGGATCTTGTTCTGCAGCGCCTGCACACCGGCGTCGGTGACCTTGGTCCGCCACAGATACAACCTGCGCAGCTTCGTCAGCCCAACGAGCCGCGCGAGCCCGGCGTCGGTGACCTGCGTAGCGTAGAGATTGAGATAGGTGAGTTGCTCGAGCTTGGCCAGGGCCGCCAAGCCCACGTCGGTGACACGAGTCTGTTCGAGGTGCAGCCGCCGCAGCTGCCGAAACCGGGCGAGCTTCGCGACGCCGGTGTCGGTCACGGCGGTGCGCCCCAAATGCAGCCACACGAGACTCGGTTCGAGACCAGCCAACAGATCGACCTGCGCATCGCCGCACTTCGCCCCCAGCAAACTCAGATTGACATAGAGCGCGTTGCTCGTCTTGGCTACACGCGCGGCGGGGACCGCGTCCTTGGCTAGCCGTTCCAGAGCCTTGGCCTCGGCGTCGAGCGCACGCGCATCGAGTTCGGGAACACGCAGCGCCTCGCGCTCGGGTTTGCGTGGCGCCGGCTGGACGCTGCCGTCCGGCCAACGCGCGCCTTCCTCGATCCAACGCTTGATGAGCGCAATCTGCTCCGAAGTCAACGGATCGCCATCGGCCGGCATGATGTCGTCATCGTCGGCAGGCAGACTGATCCTGACGAAGATCTCGCTCTCGGCCGGCTTACCAGGCACGATTGCGGCCGGCGATCGACTAGGCGCAAAAACAACGGCACGCAAGTCCAAGCGCAGGTCCCCCTCATCCTCGTCGCCACTATGGCACTCGAAGCAACGCGCCTTGAAGATGGGTGCGATCTGCTTGACGAAGTCGACCCTTCCCTGGATCGGTCCAGCCTTTGCGCCAGTGCTCTGCGCCGCGGCGCACGAAAGGGTCAGGACCCACGCGCACAGGGCGCGCGCAACGATCGGCAGGCAGAGCTTTACAGACATCCGTGGCATTCCGGGCAAGAAACTGGAAGCTGGGAACAGAACACGATCAGAATAACAGACGGCCAGCCAGCGGAATCATGCGCAACGACTACTTCGCCCCATGCACGCTCGGCATCGAGCCCGCTCTCGAACGAGAACTCATCGACCTCGGTGCGCTCGAGGTCGAGACGCAACCCGGCGGCGTCCGCTTCCGCGGTAGCACGCGGCTCGCCTATGCGGCCAACCTCTGGCTACGCTCGGCGATCCGTGTCCAAGAGCTGCTGGCACGCATCGACGCTGGATCGCCCGAGCAGCTCTACGATGCGATCGCCGCCCTCGACTGGAGCCAATGGCTCAACGTCGACGACACACTCGCAATCGACGCATCGGTGCAGGATTCTCACATCCGCCACTCGAAGTACGCGGCACTGGTGACGAAAGATGCGATCGTCGACCAGTTTCGCGAGCGACTCGGACGGCGCCCCAGTGTCGATCGACTGCGCCCAACCCTTCCTCTTAAGCTGGTCATTCGTGAGAATCGCGGGCTGCTCTATCGAACGCTGTCCGGCGCAAGTCTCCATAAGCGCGGCTGGCACGAGGTTCAGGTCAAGAGCCCGCTCAACGAAGCCACGGCCGCCGGCCTTCTACTCATGTCCGGATGGGATCGAAACAGCACGCTGGTCGACCCGATGTGCGGTTCCGGCACCTTCGTCATCGAGGCCGCGCTGTTGGCCGCCGACCGCGCTCCTGGCCGCAACCGGGCCTTCGCCTTCCAGCACTGGCCCGACTTTGACGCCCAGGTGTGGCAAGAGCTGCTCGACGAGGCGGACAACCGTGCACGCTCGGAGCTACCGTTCTCGATCGAGGGCGCGGACGCGCACGGCGGCGCCCT
>CAYSWE010000545.1:0-3358 GCA_964434515.1 uncultured Phycisphaerales bacterium
ATGACCGCTCGCCCTTTACAGAGTTCGGCGACCTCGCGCAGGGTCGGCACGGTCTCTCCGGCGTACTTGGCCGCCTTCCATCGGCCAGCATCGAGCGCTTTCAGTTCGTCGAGCGTCCGGTCCCGAATCGCGCCGGTTCCATCGGTGGTTCGATCCACGGTGTCGTCATGCATCAGGACAAGGACGCCGTCTTTGGTGCGATGCAAGTCCATCTCGACGACGGGTGTATGCGCAGCGATGGCCTGCGCGTAGGACACGAGGGTGTTTTCAGGGGCAAGGCGATTGTAGCCGCGATGACCCGCGATCTGGATCTCGCGCGACCGGCTAGCCTCGCCAAGCGCCGCCTTGTAGTGAGCGAGAATACGCTGCGCACGCAACGCGTGGTCGTAGATCGCGACCTCGTCCAGAGTCCCCTGAAAATAGCCGCGCGCGATTTTGCCGAGGCGGCCGATCGCAGCCCCGCCGGCGCTTCCGCCCTCGGCATTCTGCTGCTTGCCGCCGTAGCTCCTCGCCTCGCCGGACAGCAGCCCATTGACATAGAAACGAAACGTCGAAGCCACCGAGTCGCGGACAACCACAATGTGATACCAGCGATCCGGAAGAATCAGACGAAGGGAGCGCGACCGAACGTTCTTGCCAGAGCCATACTCATGTCCGAAGACGACGCGCGGCCGCGGGCAGTCCGAAGCAGCTTGCTCCGAGCTGTAGCGCAAGACGGCCTCGTAGAGCACGTTGTCGGCCAAGCCTTCCCCACGACGCGCCCAACAGAGCACCGACCGGGCTTGCGCCTGGTCGCAGGAAACGTACTGCCACCACTCGATGCTCAGATCGCCGCGCAGTGCCAACGCCTCTTGGGAACCGAGGTCGACATAGCTCGGGTGTTCGGTCGCCGCACGGAACTTGGCGGCGCAACCAAGCGCGGGGGTTGCACTCGCGACACCGAGCCGCAGGTCGTGGTAAACGCCGTCGGTCGCATGCCCGCGTGTCGCGCTGCTCTTTGCAACCTTGGCGCCTTCCGACTCCTCGAAGCGCCAATAGCCCACGGGGTGGTCCGCCAACACCGCGGCCGGGTAGCCGCCCTCTGCGGACTGGGCCAACGCCAGCGCAGGGAACCCCGCGCACACGATCGCCAAGGCCGAGAAAGAGAGGGCCAACCGCCGCGACGCCATCAGCCGCCGATCGTGATCGTCAGACCATCCGAGTTGCCAAACTTGAGCAGGACCGGATCGAGATCGAGAACCTGGAAACTCACCTGAACGCCCTTGAGGCTCGCACTGGTCGGGATTGGCAGCGGCAGGAAGGCATCGCCGTTCGTATCCGAAACCGTCGCGAAGATTGCGAGTGGAGTCACATAGAGCTTCGACCCGGGCTGGCCACCGACCGCTCCCAGGTCCAGGGGGGGATTTTGCGGGATCCCCATGAGGAACAGGTTGGGATTGGGGCCCGGGACGAGCCCGCCGCCCGTCAGTTTGAAGCTGGCGTTGCCCAGCGTCGGACACCCGTTGGTGCCGACCCGCGGCGTCGTCTTGGTCGTCGCCTTGACGGTGCCAAAGTTGCGGATCGAGCCACTCTTCCCACGCGATAGCACGAACATCCGATCACAGGTAAACGGACGCGCGACGGCGTTGTTTGCCAACAACTCACGATAGCCGACGTAAACGTCGCCTTCGGCAGGCGCCAAGAGCGTCCCCGAAATCTTGGTCCCGTTCGTGCCGCCGAAGGTGCCGCCAAAGAAGCCCGTGACCTTGATGCCCGGACCTCCAAGCGCAGACGGTGCCAACCTGTGTCGGTAGGCTTGAGGCTGATCTGCCCCAGGAGCTTGCGGTCCGTCTTGGGTGGCGGACGCGTGCCGGCCTTGCGCCCCCCATCGTTGTGATCGACGAGGTAGAGCGTGGCTTTGGAATCGGTCACCTCGAAGGTCCACGCGACACCCGAGTTGCCGTTGGCGCGAAACGTGTTGGTTGCCGAAGGATCGGGGAAGTTGAAGAACGAACCGGTCGTCCCCTGTACACCGAGGCTCCAAACCTCGCGCTCGCCAGCGGCCTCGAGCTTGGCGTCGAAGTACACATAGGCCTCGACGACGGCGCTGCACCCCACGTCTCGCAGCAGCATGTTCATGTTGCCTCCGCCGCTGGGATCCCAGAAGATGGCAGCATTCTTGCCCTGCGGCGAAGCCGGGATCACCGACGGGTTGCTGGCACTGACCTTGGTGGGGTCGATCACGTGGGCCTTGACGAACGACGCCCCGAAGTCCGGCACCGCGGACTCGACGGCCTTTCCGTCAAAGCTCTCGAGGTAGGGACGCTTCACCAAGTCATTCGATTCTCCCGGCGTCGACGGACGCACGACGAAGTCGCGGTTGTTGTCGGTGTCGTAGCCATCGCGCAGCCGGGACAGCGACGACGGTGCGGTATCTGAGCTGAAGAACGTCAACCACGAGCCCTCTCCCTCGGCCAACGCGACCTTGGCCGGAATCCAGCCCTTGTTGATCTCGTAGACGAGCGTGTCGACCACGTTGCCGGTCTTGTCCTTGAGCGTCAGTGCTTCCTGCGAGTTCTCCCACAGGTTGGTCGTGCCGACGACCTGGTTGACGTTGGCCACGCTGGCGGCACCGAGGACATAGAACTTGCCGGCCTTGAGCGTCGTGTTCGCCGGGATGGTGTAATCCGGGTTGTTGTCGGGTGTCGCGAGGTCCGTCGCCTCGAGCACCCAGCCACTGATATCCACGTCCTTGGACGTTGGATTGAGAAAGCAGCATAGAACCTCCAAAGGCCGAGAGAACGACAGAGACCAGTCCGCGCGAACTCCGGCACACCGAAGCGCGGAACGGTTGCGCACCCTAGCAGAACACGGCCGTCCGGCCCAGACCGCCCGGGCATTGCTCATTTGCCGTTGAGGAGATAAACCTTGGTGCACTGCGCGGCCGCGTCGGGAACCGGTGGTCGCGCTAGATTCCTGGTTTCCCACCTCATACACACCTATCCACCAAGGACCTCTTGTCATGCGCGCAACCGTTGCGTCCTCACTTATTCTCCTGCTCTGCGCCGGCTTGTCGGCGCAAACCGTCACGTCACCCGAAGCCGCTGCCACTGGAGATGGTTCGAGCAGCTCCCGGTATCCGTTCTCGGCCAAGTCCAATCGCTTCCAGCAGACCATGGTCGGCCTGAAGGGCGCCCCCAAGACGTTCAAGAGCCTCGCGTTTCGGGCCGATCAGGTCTACAGCGGAATCAGCACGGCCCGCACCATCGAGGTGCAGATCACGATGGCACACACCGATGTCACCAAGTTGGGCAAGACATTCGCCAACAACTACGTCGGCGCGCCCATCGTCGTGTTCACAATGAAGAAGGTCTCCCTC
>CAYSWE010000546.1:0-3306 GCA_964434515.1 uncultured Phycisphaerales bacterium
GTACTCGTTGATCGCGGCCACGATCTCATCGATGTCCACGATCAGATTGCGCGGTGCCACCACCTCGTAGATGAACGGGCGGCCCGGCCCGAGCATGCGGACATTCAGGTCCTCGCGACCTGCGCCATGAAACTTGCCAAACCTAGCCTTGTAGGGTGGCAACACCTTGCGGGCGATGAGCTCCTGGACCGAGTCCTTGGTGAGCTTGCCGAACCCGTCGCAGTAGCTACAGTCGCGGCCGCGCCCCTTGCACTTGGGACAATAGAAGATGGTTTGGGGAAGATCGCGCACGAACTTGCGGTAGCGTCCCTCGAGGAAGAGACGCACCTTCGGCTTGCGCGGGCGAGTGTGAGAGCTGGGATTCGACACAACGGCGGATTCTACCGGGTGTGAGCTCCGACGAGGCCCGCGATTCGCACAGAGAGTGCGCGAACTCTACGCCGCCGGCTGCCCGCGACGTCGCAGACGCGCCACGAGCCGAAAGAACTCGCGCGGGTCGAGCGGCGCATACAGGATCGAGAACACGTCGTAGCGCGCCCTGAGTGACTGGTGCGACTTGGCTCTTCGGGTGGTCGTCACCAGCACCAAGTCGCTCTCATGCTCGTGCTGGCAAAACGTCTCGACCAACTCCATACCATTGTCGTCTTGGAGGTTGGTCCCGATGACGACGCAGTGGTAGTCCTTCTGCTTCGTCATGTTCAGACCACCGAACCCCTCCCCCAGGTCGACGGCGAACTCGGGAAAGTTCTGTAGTCCGACCAGGATTTGGTCTCGGATCAGCTTGTCACGCTCGAGAATGAGGACGTCCACGGTCGATCTCCTTGGCTCTGCTCCTGTTTTCGGCTGTTGGATACCCAGGCATTCAGTCCCACAGGCGCTTAAGCTGATCCGCGTGGCAGAGACCTTCCATGTTCTCGGTGGGATCGACGAAGCGGGGCTCGGCCCCCTGCTGGGGCCCCTCGTGGTCGCCGGCCTCGTGCTGGCGGGCAAACAAGGCGAGAGCCCGTGGGACGCGCTGGCAGACGCCTTCTGCAAGAAGCGCGCTTCGCGGCGCGACCGGCGCATCCGCGTTGACGACAGCAAGCTGGTCAAGACCGGCAAACACGGCCACCGGGAGCTCGAACGGACGGCTCTGGCGCTGCTCCATGCCACGACCGGCTCGATCCCGAAGAATGTCGCCGAACTCCTGGCGCTCGGCGTCGGCACGCGGAACCTGACCCACTACCCGTGGTACAAGAACGCCGCCGAGATCCCACTACCCCGCTACCAAGATCGCGCCAGCCTCGAGCTCGACGTGCATGTGGGCGCGCGTGCCTTCGCCAAGGCCGGCGTGAGCTGTCTCGCCTATCCGTTTCGGGTCGTGGACGTGAGCACGTTCAACAGCCTCATCCGCAAACACGACAATAAGGGGATCATGCTCTTCGATGCGACCGTGCCGGTGATGAAGGCCTGCGTACTCGCGGCGCACGAGGCCCGCTCGACCCAATGGACGGATGCGACGACGACGCTAGTCATCGATCGCCACGGCGGGCGCAGTCACTACCGAGGCCTCTTGCAGCGCGCGTTTCCGAGCACGCGCATCGAGATCGTCGAGGAAACCACACGCGTCTCGCGCTACCACCTCGGCGAGCACACCGAGATCCTGTTCGCCGAAAACGGCGAAAGCCGCGCATTCCCTACGGCGGCCGGCTCGTGCCTGGCGAAGTACGTCCGCGAAGTCCTCGTCGAACGAATCAACGACTGGTTTCTCGCGCGCCGCCCAGGACTCAAGCGAACCGCCGGCTACTACACCGACGGTCGCCGATTCCTCGCGGACGTTGCCGACCTCGCAGCCGAGTTGCCGCGCGATCTCCTCGTCCGCATTCGCTGACAGCGCTCGAATCGAGGCGCTTTACTTGAACTGCGTCGCGAAGGGGTTGGTCAGGTCGAGCTTGCCGCGTGCGAGGATCGCGCCTTGCCACAGCAGGTGGATGCCCTTGAGACCCATATCGTTGGGAAGCGGGAACGAGTAAGCAACCTGCCCCAGAGCGTTCGTTGCGGTCCCGCCGAACACGATCGAACTCGCGGTCGGCGGATAGAACCAACCCCAGCCACCGAACGTGGACGAGAAGTCCACACCATTGAGCGCCGTGCCCTTGGCCGCGCCCACACCGAACGAAAGCGCCGCGACCGGGAAGCGCCGCAACGCACCCTGGAACGCGAGATCAATGGTCGTGTCCGTGCCAATGGTCAGCAGTCCGTCCTTGGCGACATCCGCGATCGCCGGGCCCTGCGGCGCCGTCGCGTTCCACTTGGTGTCGAGCCAGGCAAGCCCATACAGCAGTGGCGAGTTGGCCAACGTCTTGCCATTCTGCAGCCCGAGCCAGGACGCGTCCGCCTTGACCTTCGATCCCATCATCACGCCGTTGATCACCGCGATCGAACCCTGCTGGCCGTTGTTCGGCGCGGTCGAGAAGATCGTGCCCTTCCAGGATCCGCCGGTCCGGAACGCGCTGCGAACCACGGTGAACATCAGATTCGGACGCTTGACGCCGTTCCAGTCCTGGAACGTGCCGCCGTTGGGATCGATGTCGATCCCGCCCACCCAAAACGTGATGAGGGTCGCTTGCCCCTTGCCGCCCTTGGCGCCCGAGTTCTTCGTCATGTCGCGAAGGTTGGGCTGACTCGTTGGGTTGTTGATCTCGTTGAAGACGAGCTTCGCCGATGCCGCCTTGACGTCCTTGACGTTGCCCGATGCATCGTAGGTGATGGCCTTCTTGGGGATCACGACGACGGCGCCGTCGAAGGCAAACTGTCGCCCGCTCGGCAGACCACTCTGGATCCAATGCCCACCGGCAACGCCGGTGCCCGCGTGGGTCTTGCCATGCGCGGGCACATAGTAGAGGTTGCCATCCTTGTCCTGGCACATGCAGTTCGCGCCGTCGACCCAAGCACCGCTCTGCTTGCCGGCGGCCTTCATGATGAGGTCCTGCGTGATGAAGAACTCGACCTGGCCATCGACCTTGAAGCGAATCCAATCGCCCGGACGCACGACGAAGGGCTTGCCATTCGACATCACCGTGTAGGTCGCCGGCTTGGTCGAGCCAGTCTTGACCGTGAAGTATGCAAGACGATAGTTGCCCTTCGTCTTGTCGGCCCACTTGAAGAACGGACCGGCGATCGCCAGGCTCGCGTACGACTTGACACCGGAGAGCTGCGCCACCGAGCCATCACCATCGGCATCGCCGGCGAGCGCGTTGAACCCGGTGGTCGGCAGGAGGCCAAACGCCGTTGCGCCAGCGCCTGGCGTCACCGCACAGAAGTCTT
>CAYSWE010000547.1:0-3304 GCA_964434515.1 uncultured Phycisphaerales bacterium
TGTACGACGACGCGCACGTCGCAGCATGGAAGCGCGTCGTCGACTATGTGCACGAACACACGCCAGCCAAGATCGGCGTCCAGCTAGCCCACGCCGGCCGCAAGGGTTCCTGCGCGCATCCATTTGTCGGCGACGACGTCCCGCTGCATGGCGACGCGGCGTGGCCCACCATCGCACCATCTGCCCTACCGTTCCGCGCCGATTGGCCCGTGCCCCGCGAAATGGATCGCGCCGACATGGATCGCATCCGCGACGCCTTCGTGCGCGCCACCGAAAGGTCGGAAGCGGCGGGATTCGACCTGATCGAGCTGCACATGGCGCACGGCTACCTGCTGTCATCGTTCCTCTCGCCACTCACCAACCATCGGTTGGACGCCTACGGCGGCGACGTGTCAGCCCGCATGCGCTATCCACTCGAAGTCTTCGACGCGGTGCGCGCCACTTGGCCCAAGGACAAACCCCTCTCCGTGCGCATCTCCGCGACCGATTGGCTCGACGAACACGGCGGACTGACGATCGACGAGTCCGTGCAGATCGCACGCATGCTCCAAGAGCACGGCCTTGACGTCATCGACGTCTCGACCGCCGGCAACTCACCCGACTCACAGCCGATCTACGGCCGCATGTACCAGGTTCCATTCGCCGAGCAGATCCGCCACGCGATCGACATCCCGGTGATGGCCGTCGGCGCGATCCTGGGCGCCGATCATGTCAACACAATCCTCGCGGCCGAGCGCGCCGACCTCTGCGCATTGGCGCGCCCGCACCTGGCCGATCCCTACCTAACACTGCACGCCGCGAGCGAATATGAGTTCGAAGGGCAAGTGTGGCCGGACCAGTACCTCCCGGGAAAGCCACGGCCACCGGCAAGCTAGAGGCGACGATTCTGCACTGCCTGGACATCGATCACGAACGCCTGATTGTCAAGCATCAGGGCTTGGCGGTACGGACCCAAGGGAGTGGACGAAGTGCACGTCGCAGTATGCTGGCGACCTCCACAACGACGACACTCATGCCCGACTGCTCCGTTGACAATCGTGAGACACGACAGCCTGATGCGAGCCCACCGAGTACCTGTGAAATTGAGGGTCTCGTCGAGCGCCGCACGCAACGCGCTCGCCTTCACGCCGTCGGCCTTCGCATCGAGGCGCCCGGAGTCGGCGGCAGCGCTTTAGAATCCGTATACGGAACAGGGTTTCGTTACCAGGTCGCAGCCTCCGTCAAGAGCACTCGAGTCCCCCGCCCCGTGCCCACGTACGCTACAAGGCGATACCGTCGGATTCCGGGGTCCAGGCGGACCTGCCAGGCTTCACGGGTCAGAGGATCCTTCCCTGACATGAAGTCGAGGTAATGCACACTGGTCCAGAAAGTCCTGTTCGACAGTACAACTTGTGCCTCGAGGTTGAAGCTGACCCCTCTACGACCGTGGTGCTTGACAACTCGCGCCGCAAATGTCGCTCCGTTCCGCACCGTCCCTGCCCGTGTGGCCGCAAAGCGCACGAAGTACTCACCGGACCCCGTTGTGACGACAACCCGCGCGGCCCGCCCCGTCTCCGTCTCGTCCAGAACAAGCAGTTCTCGCGGCGTGTCTGGGATCCCGACAACGTACAGCGCATCGCGGTCTCGGAACGCTCTCATCCCGTTGCGGATACACATAGAGAGGTATCGGAGCGCTCCGTTAGCCTGTGGGTCCCCCACAACGCAGCCTCTCAGCCGCGCACGAGGAGTCACAACAATCTTCGCCGTGGCGACTGGGGTCGCCACCAAGACAACGATGGCTTCGCTCGGCCTGCGTCCGCGAATGCGAATGCGTTGCGTAGCTGCGGCCCATCCATCCCCAATCCCACTCACCTCGTAAGCCCCGTCGACTAGATCATCGGTCCGCACAAAAGCCTCGCCATGCTCGCGCAATAGCGACTCGGACTCGATCGTAGACGACGTCTCGGGGCTAACCCAAACCACGCCCGTCGCCCGTGGCGCCCCCTCGATACGCACGATGAACCCTTTGGCCCTCGAGAGCGATAGCGTAACTACTCCAGGTACGACTGTGTCTATCGGATCACATGTCCAGTTCGGCGGACTGTCCTCGGCCCCCTCTATCCAAACAGAGTAGGCACCGGAACGAAGCCGAAGAGTCCCGGCGGCGCGCTGCAGATCCCTGACGACATTCGTGACTCGTTCAAAGCGTCCACTATCCCAGACAAACGCAGGGTCGAGGATCCTCGCCGTAGCAGGGTCGATAGCCTCGGCAAAGAGCTTGACATTACGGAGAGAGGCCACATCGCTGCCAGGCAGGGATCGGATCGTGTAGACAAGCCTGCTGAGTCGCTCGAGTCCCACCGTGCCCTTCATCTGCGCTCGGCGGAGCAACATCTCGACGTACCCACGACAACGTATGACGTACCAGTCGCTTGGCGCTTTGTCCAGGTCAGTCCCATTCAGTTCGCAGGCGGTGTCCGCTGTGAGCGACGGTAGACGCGCAGAGCGATCTACGGTAGCTGCACGAATAGGTTCTCTGCTACTGACGGCCCGCTGCAAGGCTATGGGAATGACGTGGACTGGCGAGACGGGGGCGGCCTGCGTCTCACTGTCGACGAAGACGATACTGGCCGACGACGCCGTCGTCGCTTGTGGCGCCTCGCCTCTCACGCCCGCCTGCGTTTTCTCGCTACCCGATGAGCCTGCGGCCAGACTCGCATTCGGTCGCAGCGACACGTTCTGCGTGCCAGCATCTGTCGGGGCAACGGATGCAAGTTTCGGCAGCCACAACCATAGCGCAACGGTTGATGCGACGACGGCGAATCCAAGCCAAAGCGCTGCACGGTGCGATAGAAGTCTCACGAACCTGCTCCGTAGCTAGGCGACGAAGGAATGCAAGTCAGTGCGGATTCTACTTGAACTTCGCCGAAACTATCGCCGTACTGTTCCCTTGAGCATTGGCACTGTCGATCTCAACGACGACTTCGGCATGAGGCGGAAACCGCCCCCCTCCGCTTGGCTTGATCGTCGTTATGTTACCATCGTTCCCGCTAACGTTGTAGCGATCATTGATGTTGTCCGGGATCGACCAGACCAGATACCACTTACCGTCGAGCTTCCTCCACATCTTGACGACCCTGACGGGGTCACTCTTCTTCACGTGAAGCTCCGTTTTCCCCTTCTTCTTCCCCGTATCGGCGCCTTGGACGTTGGGGGAACTCGGGATCGCAGGCATTTCGTTGAGTTCGACTATCTTCAGGAAACGTGTGCTGTCGTGTCTCACGCTTTCTGAGCGGCCCATCTCACGCTTCGTGGCACGGATCTC
>CAYSWE010000548.1:0-3301 GCA_964434515.1 uncultured Phycisphaerales bacterium
GTTGTTGCGGCCCTGGCCCGTGCTGCGCGACGTGGGGCTCGGGGGCGCGCCGCTTGCTCTGGGCAAGCGGACCTATCGGCGTGGCTTACTCTTAGTCCCAACGAAGCGTCTGCGCTTCGAGCTTCCTCGCGCTTATCGTCGCTTCCAGGCAGACGTCGGCATTCCTGCCGCGCGGTACGGCACCGCGACGCTCCGTGTCCTCGCGGATGGCACGCGCGTGGGCGAGCCTCTTCACTTGCGCGCCGGCCAGGCGCCAGTCCACCTGGACCTGGCACTGTCCGGTGCACGCGAACTGACACTCATCGTCGAGGCTGGCGATAGTCTCGATACCGGCGCGCGCGTGATCCTGGGTGACGCTCGTGTCGTGGTGGATTGAAACCATGTTCCTGCTCGCCGCTCTTTTCCTTGTGCCGCTCTCTCTCTCGCAAGCGCCCGCGAGCCGCGTGGCCGCGGCCAACGTGGCCGCGGAGCACGACGATGGCGCGCTCGCGCAGCTGCGTCGCTACGAGGAACGTCGCCGTCACCTGATCGCCCGTCTCGAACCGTGCGTTTGCGCGGTGATGTCGCTCAAACGGCCTGGCGGAGGTTCTGGCGTGATCATTTCGCCGCAAGGCTGGATCCTCACCAACTACCACGTCGCGGGACGTAACAAGGTGATGAAGATCGGTCTCCCCGATGGGAACTTCCATTTGGCCGATGTCGTCGGCGTGGATCCTGGCGGGGATATCGCGGTGTGCGCACTGCGCGGCAAGGGACCGCTCGCCGACGGGGCGTGGCCGCACTGCGGACTCGGCGACTCCGACAAGCTCCGAATCGGTGGTCTGGCGTACGCGATGGGCAATCCATTCTTGCTGGCGAGCGATTTCAAGCCGACCGTGACGGTGGGCATCGTGTCTGGCGTGCATCGCTATCAGGCTGGCACCGGACCCAACCAGCGTGTGCTTTCCTATCCGGATTGCATTCAGGTCGATGCCCCCATCAATCCGGGCAACTCCGGCGGGCCGCTCTTCGACGAGAACGGGCTGCTGGTCGGCATCAATGGTCGGATCACGATTCGCGACCGAGGGCGCGTCAACACAGGCGTTGGCTTCGCTGTCAGCATCAACCAGATCAAGAACTTCCTGCCTGACCTGCTCGCCGGCGAACACGCCGAGCACGGGACGATGAGCATGAATGCCTGGAAAATGGAGGACCCCAACTCCGGGCACGGTGAGGGAATCTTCGTCCAGGGACTGCTCGATACGTCGGTTGCCTACAAGTCCGGCCTGCAGCTGGGGGACATGCTGACGAGCTTCAATGGCGAACCTCTGCGTTGGACGAATGATCTCGCGCGCGAGGTTGGTGTGCTCCCGGCCGGTTCCGAAGTGACCCTGGGATATCGGCGGTGGAATGAGAGTTCGAAGCTGTACGAGCCCGAACGACACGTTCGCTTTCTGTTGGCGGCCATCGACACGGGTTCGCGTGCGGATCGGCGTCCCAATGTTCCAGACTTTCGTGAGCGCCCGGACTTCAAGGCCTTGCGCGCCAAGGCGGCAGCGAAAGCTGCGCGGAAGAAGCCGGCACCCAAGAAGCCGCCCAAGTCGACCAAGTCCAAGCCTGCGGTCAAGAAGAAGAAGCCTGTCAAGCGTGACTTGGACCGCGAGGAAGCATTGTTCCATTACATGGACGGTGTCGTTGCCGCGTTTCGAGCGCAGCTTGCCAAGTGCGTCGGTGTCGTTCCCGAAGGTGGACTGCGGCGGGTCGAGGTCGTAGCGACGCCTGCGAGCGGCAAGCAGTCCGAACGCAAGATCGTCTGGCAGGCGCAAGACGGCGAGCTGCGCCTCGAGGATGGTCCGCGCACGTTCGTGCTTTCCCGAGTCGAGAAGAGTTCCAACGAGCGATCCATGCTCGAGCGCATGCTTGCTCTGAATCCGCTGCTGCGACCACGCCGTGCGCTCGCCTTGCTCAAGGATGCGTGGCTCGCCGGGGGTGTCTTCATTGGTAGCCGCGTGGGGTACGTCCTCGCGATCCGCGGGCCCGGCAAGCGCGCCATCTATCTCGATCGAGACCGGTTCTTTCCGATCGGCTATCGCTATCGCAGCCACTATCACGGTGGCCTGCGCGACGTTCGGTTTACCGCATTCGAGCATCGCGGCGACCGTGTGTGTCCGACCCGGGCCGAGGTTCGCTTGGATGGAAAACTGGTCGAGCGATGGCAGATCCAGAGCTGCGGCGACCATGCCGGTTTTGCCCTTGCGGGTAGCCCGCCGCCCGTGGCGCCGAGCGCCGAGGTCGAGCGGCGCATCGCTCCCTTGTTCAAGTCCGTCGTCAAGGTGTTCGGCGCGAGCGGTATTCGCGGGATTCCGAGCTACGGCACGGGGTTGATCGTGTCGGATCGCGGACACGTTCTCACCTGGAGCCACGCAAGCCTGCTCAAGGCGACCTGCCGCGTCGTGTTTGAGGACGGCAGCGTGCACGCCTATCAGCGCCGTCGCCAGGATCCGAGGCTCGGGGTTACGCTGCTCGAGCCCGCTGAGCCTGGCAAGTTCCTCAAGCCGACCGAGCGTTGGCCGATTCGGCCGATTGTGCTACCGAAGGAACCCGTCGACTTTGCTGCCGGTACGCCAGTTCTGTCGATTGGCAATAGCTTCAAACTCGCGGAGTTCAGTGAGCGCGTTTCGGTTACGTTCGGCGTGATCGTCGGCAAGGTCCGCTCCGACTTGCGTCTGAATCTGCGGAAGTTCCCGTTTCAAGGCGAGGTCTACATCGTGGATGCCCCCTCCAATCCGGGTACGCATGGCGGTGGGCTCTTCACGCTCGATGGCAAGTTGGTTGGCCTGCTCACGACCTTGGTCGAGTCGGGCGAAACCAACACGCAGCTTTCCTTGGCCGTGCCGGCCTATGAGCTGACGGCGTTCGTCGCGGCAGCCCTGGGGGATCGCGAGAAGGCGCGTGCGATCGTGCGCAAGGCACGCAGCAAACCCGCCGCTGTGTGGACCGGGATCCGACTGTTCAACACGGGTCGCAAGATTTCGCCGCCCGCCTACATCGATCGCGTCCTCCGCAACTCGCCAGCCGCACGCGCCAAGCTGCGGCCCGATGACCTGATCGTTCGCGTGAACGAGTTCCCGGTGCGGACGTGCGCGGAGTTTTGGCGCGCATTGCGCAGCTTTGGTCCGGGTGAGAAGGTGGACTTGACGTTCAAGCGCGGATCCTCGGTGCGCAAGGTGGCCCTCACGCTGGAGGCCAAACGATGAGGCGCCGGATCGGCTGGCCGCTTTGCTGTCTTACGCTCGCGGGCGCTCTCTCTGCGCAGGCGGCA
>CAYSWE010000549.1:0-3300 GCA_964434515.1 uncultured Phycisphaerales bacterium
TGCCAACCGCGATCGGAGCGGGCCGACGTTGGACTTGACCTCGACCGGCCGCGGCGACCTCACCATCGCGGCGGGGAATGTGCCGGCCGGATATACCGAGGGCTACACGCTGCTATCGCTCACGACCAACCGACCGCTTGGTCACGGCACGACCATGGGGCTCGAGGTCGATCCGCTCAGCTGGACGGTGTTTGGCTGGCCCAAGCAGCCCGGGGACCCCCTGCACTTCGTGCGAGCAACGCAGAGCAGTCAGTTCCCGAACCGTCCGTTCACGTTCCCGCCGGGCTCGCTGGCGCTCCTGCGCGGAGCCAAGCTGGACGCCGTATCGCTGTGGCTCGATGGCAGTGGCCTCTTCGAGGTCTCCAACGTAGCCCGCGTCCAGATGTAATAGAAAAAACGTGTCAGAGTCGTTTTTTCGCCCCCACTAGCGCAGTGTTCCGACCCAGAGGCCGTCGCCGATCGGGACGATGACCGCGTCGACGCGATCGTCGGCGGCGACGACATTGTTGAACGCACGAATGGCGCCGACGCCGGGGTCTGTCGGATGCTCGGACAGGAGCTGGCCGAATGCGAAGGCGTTGTCCGCCAGGATCAGGCCACCGCTGCGCACGATGCGGCAACCTTGCTCGAAGTAGACCGGGTAACCGGCTTTGTCGGCATCGATGAAGATGGCGTCGGCGGAGTCTTCGGCAAGTGTCGGCAGCACCTCGCGGGCATCTCCTTCGATGACGTGGACGCGGTCGGCAACGTCCGACTTGGCGATTCGCTCGCGGGCGAATGCGGCGCACCGCGGATCGAGCTCGATCGAAGTCACGCGTCCGCCCGGTTGCATGCCGCGCGCGAAGGAGATGGCGCTGTAGCCGGCGAGCGTTCCGACTTCGACGAGATGCTGGGTCGCGTGGAGCTTCATGAGGATACGCATGAAGCTGGCTTGCTCCGGCGACACCCAGATCTCGGGGATGCCGGCCAGCGCGGCCTCGCGCTTCAGGTCGTTCAGGAACTCGTCGTCGGGTCGCGTCCTCGCGGCGACGTAGTCGAAGTGTTGGCGGGAGAGAACGCTGGATTCGTCGGACATCCCTCGAGGATAGCAGCTGCGCCGTTCGTAGGCTCCAGTGCGAGAGCCACTCGTTCGAGCAGATCGCTCGGACTGAAGGGTTTCTCGAGTAGATCGAGGTCCAGGTCCAGCGCGCGGTGCTCGGCGATGGCGTTGGCGGCATAGCCCGAGACGTAGAGTACGCGCGTTTCTGGCCGCTGCGTGCGCAGCTGCTTCGCCAACTCGATTCCGTCCATTCCGGGCATGATGACGTCGGTCACGAGGAGGTCGATCGGGCCTTCGTGGGCGTTTGCAATCGTCAACGCGACGCGGCCGTGCTCGGCGGTCAGGACGCGATAGCCGTGGCGTTCGAGCGTCGAAGAGGTCAGCGCGCGGACCAAGTCGTGGTCTTCACACACGAGAATGGTCCCCGCCGCGCGGCCTTGTTCGTAGGGAGGTGTCATGACTTGCGGCCGCGGCATCGGTTCGTTGCGCGCGGTGGTAGGCAGATAGACGTCCACTCGTGTTCCTTCGCCGGGTTCGCTGTCGAGGGCAATGAAGCCACCGCTTTCGTGGACGATGCCAAACACGGTGGAGAGGCCCAGACCACTGCCTTTGTCGGGCGGTTTCGTCGTAAAGAACGGTTCGAACACACGCGAGACGATTGCTTCATCGATACCCATCCCCGTATCGCTCACCGATAGGAGTAGAAACCTTCCGGGCCGACCGCCAGGCGGCGTCGCGGTGGTGGCGCCGGTGCGAATGCGCAGCGTGCCTTGGGTTGCGATGGCGTCGCGGGCATTCAGCACGAGGTTCATGACGATCTGCTCGAACATCGCCTGGTCCATGAGGACGCGCGGCGCGGTCGGCTCAAGCGCGATCTGAAGGTCGATCCCCTCGCCGAGCACACTCGCGAGCATGGGGCGCATGCCTTCGAGAATGCGATTGGGTCCGAGCACCTGCGGAATGCCGACCTCGCGGCGTCCAAACGTCAGCAGCTGGCGCGTCAGCGAGATCGCTCGTTCCGCGGCGTCTCGGATGCCGGTCGTTGCGGTCAGCAGCGCCGGGCTGGCGCGTGAGGATCGTTCGGCAGTCCTTGTGAGTGCGTCGGCATGGCCAAGAATCGCGGTGAGGATGTTGTTGAAGTCGTGCGCAACGCCGCCAGCCAACTGGCCGATTGCTTCCATCTTCTGGGAATGCAGCAACTGCGCCAGGAGCTTGCGACGACCGGCCTCGGCTGCCTGCCGCGCGCCGATCTCGGCCTCGAGCTCACGCCGTGCAGCCTCGGCCGTATCGGCACGCTTGCGCTCCGCACGGGTTCGGCGGTCGCGGCGCACGACGCGGAAGGTCTGCGCGCCGATCGCCAAGAGGAGCACGGCGACGAGCCCCAGCAGCCACAGCCGTGGCGCAGGTAAGGGGCGGACATGGAAACTTACGGCCGCAGGTGTCGCGTCCACGTTGAGGTCCGCGTCGCGAGCTCGAACCTCGAACACGTGTTTGCCAACACCCGCCCCGGGGATCGTCGCATGGGTCGCCTTGCTCCACGGCGACCATGGCTGGCCATCGAGTCGCCATTGGTAGCGCAGCGCCTGTGGACGCGAGATGCCCCAGCGATCGCGCCCATACCAGCGCACGGCCCAGCGGCCGGACTCCCGAACCTGCCGCTCGTTCGAAAGCGCGGTTGTCTCAGGCGGTTGCCGGTCCGGGGCGTATTGCACCGAGAGCTGCCGCGAGTTCAGCCAGAAGGATTGTTGGTCCACCGCGCGCAGGACGTAGTCGGCTTTGGTGGGGGTCGGCAGGACCTGACTCCAGTCGGCGTCCAGGCGGAAGATCCCGCCCTTCGTCGCGGTCCAGATGTGGTCTCCGACGCGGCACACGCTGGTCGCGTGGTCCGCGGAGAGGCGTGGGTTTGCCACACGTTCCCACTCGGCATGCGCGTCGCGCAGATAGAAGGCTCCATAGGAACGGTTTGCAACCCAGATCCCTTCGATGGGGTCGGCGCAGATTCCGCGCAGGCCGGTATCGCGATAGGCGTTCGCTTGCGGCACTGGCTCGAACCGGTTTGGACCAACCAGACGAAACACTTGGTGGTAGGTCGCGAACCAGAGCGTCGCGTCCGTGGACTGCGCCCAGCCGCGTCCGCGTCGCACACCCTCTTGTGACCAGACCGTTCGCCAACCTCGCTCGGTGCAGCGCAGCACGTGGACACTCTTATCGTCGGCGGCCACCGGACCGAACCACAGGCGACCGTCGCGGTCTTCGAACAG
>CAYSWE010000550.1:0-3298 GCA_964434515.1 uncultured Phycisphaerales bacterium
CCTCGAGCATCAGTGTGTTGAGGATTCCCTCGTCGAACTCCAGCACCTAGTGGTCGCCGACGCCCTTGAACGACGCCGAGTTTCGAGCGACAACCGTGCCGCGCAGCAGCGCCGGCGCGGACACATCGAGGTTGCCCGTGACGAGCAAGAAGCCGTTGAAGAACGAGTTCGAGCCGGGCTTGATCGTCACATTGCCATCTACGAAGACGATTCCAGTCCCGCGCAATGGACGGTCCTTGTCGAACACGACGTCCGTCTCGACGAAGACGAGATGACTCGTCGGCACGGGGTTCGGAAACTCGCCGTTCGACGACACACGATCGTCCGCAACGGAACGGAGTTGGTTCCTCGTCACGCCGAAGATCGCCGGAGTCGTATCGTTGTAGTTGGCGACCGGTGCGAGATCAGGGCTCCCCGTGACTTCACCGAGAACCGAAGGCTCCGACGTGCTGTCGTCATACCCGATCCCTGCCGCAGCACTGCCTTGGATCCGCCCGCGGTTTGCGATCATGCACTTGCTGCCATCCCGGACACTGAGCGCCGCAAAGCTGGGTGGAACCAGACTCAGGCGGCGAATCTCTGTCTCGACGACGTTGACGGCAAGAACCTGATTCGGAGACTCGTCAAACTTGACTGTGTCGTCGACGAGCCGAAACACGTACCCGCGGCTAACGATCTTCCAGACCGAGCCGGCCGTCGTCGCGCCCCGCTGGGCCGAGATGTCTTCGACCTCCGGCTCCGGCGGGCTGACGTTCGGAATGGAGCGACGGACCTCATAGCGTCCCCACACGCCCCGCGAAATCTCGAACGAGCGCACAATGCCGATCGCCGGATCGTCGGTATCGAGGATCGGCGGAGTCACGGTCGTATCGCGCTTCGGGTCGAACGCTACGACCGGCTGTGTCGTCTGTCTACGAAACCAAGACAGCGCATCGATGATGCCCGCCTCCGCAAACTGCCGGGCCTGACCGCCGAGAAGAAAACCCACGTTGGTGCGCTTCTGTGCGGCGTCCATCGCCACGGTCCCGGACAGAATCAGCCCTAGAGCGAACACGGTAAAGAAGATGGCGATGATCAGCGCAACGCCCCGCTCGCCGGCCCGCTCGCCGACCGGGTCTCCACCAGGATGAAGCCGTGCAGAATCAACCCGTGCAGAATGCTGTGTAGAAAACTGTGTTCGTCGCTCCGTCATGGCTCCCGCAACCTCCGATGCTGCGTCCTTATCGGCCTGAACGGCCCCGACGGTTCGCAGGTCGAGCACAGGTCACAACGGCAAGTAGCGAGCGGGCCCATGCCACCGGGCCTTGCCTTGGGCGATCAGTTTTTCGATCGCGCTCTCAACCCGAGCGCCCCGGTACAGGCTCAGGGCTTGGTGCGAGGAGCCGCGGCCCCGCCATCCCCCACCGCGCCAGCGTCGGATTCCCCGGACCATCGGCGCGTGTTAGGACCTCGGGGATCTCGACGTGGGCCGGCAGCGGCTTCGAGCCGTGGTCCTCGACCGGACGACGCCACGATCCGACGTCGGCGCTTCCCGACGGCGATCGCGGATGCAAGGTCATGTGGAAGTAGTGGAGCTTCGGACACCAAAGCGTGTGCGGCGAAGACTGAATGTAGGCCCCGCCGGTTTCACGGTAGCCATGCCGGCCCCACTCCTCGCCGTTCCCTGTCAGGTTCGCAAGCGAGCAGATCCGGATCGCGAAGTTGTAGCAACTGTGGTCGGTGTCGGGCTGCGAGAAGTCTCGCGGAATCGAAGAACATGGTCCGGCGAAACCCGGATGGATCGGCTTAAACCCGATATTCTTGATCAGGACACCGTTGGTCGGCGTGGGATCACCGGGCGGTGTGGCGTTGTGCGGCGGGTCGGCCAGGCCGGGCGTGTGCTCGTGCGCCTCGAGCAGGCGCCGCGCGAACCCGAGATCGGCGCCGATGTGCACTTCGTCCCCATCCAAGAACAACACGTGGGTTCCACCCGCCGCGCGCGCGGCGTCGAGACAATGCTCGCGATTCTCGTGCTCGCTCGAACCACCGAAGCGCTCCGTGATGCTGAGCTTGTCGGCAACGTGCCGCATGCCTCGCACGATCTCGAGCGTCGCATCGGTCGAGTGATTGTCAAACAGCAGAATCCGATCGACGTAGGGGTAGACCGACGTCAAGGCATACCAGATCCAATACTCTTCGTTGCGAACAAGCGATATGGCGACGAGGCGCACGACTTACCTCTACTTCGGCAGGAGGGGGCTTGTGGGTTGGAAGAGAGTCTCAGTTCGACCGAACTGGGTTGGAGTTCCGGCTGCTTCAACCGGGGCGCGCCTCAGGCAACTCGGCCCGCTCCTGCGACGAGAACAGAGCACCAGAGCCGCCGAGTTCGTGCAGCGACCAGTCGAGGTCCGGCTGCGAAAACATGGATCCCGAGCGCGTGATGTGCCCCGTCGCGTCCACCACGAACCAAGTCGGGACCTGCGTGAGGCCCCAAGCGTCGGCGGACTCAAAAGGCTCGGGCTCGCAGTACATCGGCAAGGCACCTGGCCCATCGCTCAGGCCAACATCTTGACGCAGGTCTGCGATCCTGTCGGGACCATCCTGAACGATGACTGCGACGCGCCCGGCCTCGACTCGCTGCGCCAGTCGCTCCACGAACGGCAGCGCCATGCGACACGTGGGACAGTCCGCTTTAATCCAATAGAGCAGCGTGCGGTCGCTCGTCGCCAGCTGCCCGATGTCCCGCGTGCTGCCGTCCTCCGGGTCTACGACCTCAAGGGCAGGCGCGAGGCCGTCTACTTCTGGGGATTCCATCGATTCGATCTCCACTTCCAAGTCCGAGCCGCGAAGTCGACTCCAAGACAAATCCATCACACTCTTGCGGCAGAGGACTATCCCCAGTGTTATCGACCGTTGCGCGGGTTTCCACAAACTCGCCTTGAGTCCCGGCGATTCCGATCCACAATAATCGGCCGCTTTCGCGGCTGTTCGCCAAGAGACTGAGAGGTAGCGATGTCCGAGGTTCTCGAACTCAACGACGCAGATTTCCAAGACGTGGTCGATACGGCTGATCTGCCGGTTCTCGTCGATTTTTCGGCAACCTGGTGCCAGCCCTGCAAGGCCCTCGCCCCGATCATCGACAGCGTCGCGGCGGAGTTCGACGGCAAGCTCGTGGTGCGCAAGGTCGACATCGACAGCGCCAGCCAGACCGCCATCCGCCTCGGAATCCAGGGCGTGCCAACGTGCGTCTTCTTCAAGAAGGGCAGTGAGGTCGACCGGTTCGTCGGCCTGCTAGACCTCAAGGGCGTGCGCGAGCGGG